>NZ_JBFAYF010000027.1:0-133232 GCF_040681165.1 Actinoplanes sp. NPDC051851
CCGCCACAACTCCCACCGCGTCAAACGCCCCACCGACCACGGAACCCGCCACCCCGAACCAGCGATACCCATCGTGGCCTGCCCAAACGCCTTAAATTAACGGCATTGGCCCAAGACCTGAGCGCCGCCCGCGGCCATGGCATCATCAACGCGCTGAACAACGCTGACGTGATTACGTTCGCCGACAATGGCTACGAAGGTGTCGGCGGCTGCGTGCGCACCTCCTTCAAGCGGCGCCGCTTCCGGTCGAAAGCTGTCACGCCCGCAGAAGGCAGCCGACTGGACGGACGCGAAATCCGCGCCCATGGCGAGCGCGAGATCACCACGCTCAAGACCAGGAAAGTCCTAGCCAAGCTCCGTTGTTGCCCGCGCCGGGCCACAGCAATCGTGCGGGCCACCCTCGTCTTGCCCCACATCGAAGCGAACCGCTACGCAGGTGAAGAGGGCTCACTGACGGCGCGTCGGGGCGCCGATCGAGAGATCCGGGATAGCGCCGCTGGCCGTGAGATGCGGATCTGACTCCCGTGCGGCGCAAAGCCACGATGGGTTCGTTTACGGGCTGATCGCTAGCGGCGAGCGATCAGCCCGTAAACGCAATGCAAGCAGACGGCGTACGGAGCAGCCGTCAACGTTTGTCGCTATGTGTCCCTTCCTCGAAGCCAGCCTGGTCGAACTTCAAAGCCTGGCTGTTCTCGGAGACCGTGCGAATCTGGAAATCCGAGAAGCCGTGCCAGGCAGAAGCCTCGATCTCGACGCGGATGGTCAGGTTAACGTCCGGGGTGCCAGCCAGGTGTTGGATCACCTCGTCCATGAGCTTCTTAAAGTCCAAGCCATAGTGCGTCGCGTCGAGGGTCTTACTTCCGAAGAAGTAGTCAACCGTGAGTTCGTGCGACGGGGCCTTTCCACCGGCGCCGGATCCTGAACCAGAGCCCGCCCCGCTGCCAGTTCCAGACCCTCCTCCGGAACCAGACCCATGCCAACCGCCGGGATCTGGACTACTGCCGGTTTCCTGACCGTCGCTTCCTTCGCCGCCGGCCGCCGCTGCCGCGTCCCGGTCTCGCTGGGCGATAGCTACGTCCGGCTTGACCAGCAGCACGGCGTCTGAAATCTGGCCGAAGTCCGCAGGGGGGAGCCTGAGCCCATCGTAGTGATCGCCATCGTATGACAGCGCGATCGCGAAGCCTTCCTGCTGCCAGACGAGAGGCTGGTCGGCGATCCCGCGAACCAGGACTGACCGATCACGAAGCCGTGGCATGTACGGGTAGGTCGTGTATTGCCGCCACAGGTCGCCGACCTTGACGTGGCCGTTCTCCCAGAGCTTCGGGAGACGGTGCAGCCAGAGCGAGATCGCCGCGGCGGCCTGCTGGGTGGCCAGCTTGCCGTCAGCGCCGAGCCGCTTGGACACACGCTCCGCCAGCGACGTCGACTGCCCCTCTGCCTTGGTCGGGGTGATGACGAACGGGGAGCCCGGGTTCGGGGCTTCGGGCACGAGCGCCCAGTGGTAGGCGCCGAGCAGTCGGGCGTCCACGGTTTCGTGGGCTTGCCGCTTCTTCTCCGTCGCCTGGTTCTTCTGGTTCTGGGTGAGGTCCAGTTCGTCGGCGTCGTCCAGCACGCGGGACCAGCCCACGTAGTCCCGCACAGCTGCTTCCAGTTCCTCCCAGCGGTTCACGTCGGCCGCGAGGAAGACCAGCATGTTGCGATGCGTACGCTGCGCGGTCCCGCGATGTTCGGTCGCTTCCCGCGCGAAGTTGACAGCTTTGGACTCCGGATCGCCCTTCTTGTGGGTGACCTTGGGGTGGAGGATGACCAGGCGGGCTTCGTCGATGTCGCGGATGTCGCCGTTGTCGTCGGGGCAGACGTGGACGCCGGCGAAGTCGCCGGTGCGCCGTTCCTGGTCCGCCAGCCGCCGTTTCACCTCGGCCCAGACTTCTTCGATGTGCAGCCGTTCTGCCTGGTCCTTGGCCCGGCGCGTAATGTTCGCCTGGAGGTCGTACCAGTACTTGCCCGAGCCCGAGTAGAAGTACGTAGCGCGATCGCCCAGTGTGGCGAGGGCCGAATGGAAGTTGCCTGGGATGTCTCCCGGGATCGCGGTGCCGAGGAAGACTCGCTGACGTTCCAGGCCCTTGTGCGCTGATCCAATGGTGGGAGCTGCGCCGAAGAAGACCGTCCGAGCAAGGCGTTTGGTGATCCGCCGCGCCTGGAACAGCGGCTTCTCGTTGTCGATCTTCGTGGGCTCGGAGTTGGTGCCGTCGACGTCGGCGTCGATGACCGCTTTCCAGGAGTCCTGGAGGTACTGCGTGAGTTCCGAGTTCACCGACGATGTCCCGATCGGGATCGAACTCGGCATGATCAGCGGCCCGCTGTCCTCCCCCACCCACAACGCATGGATGACGGTATTCATCAGCCGCAGAACACCACGAGTCCGCTGGAACCGCTCAAGGCTGGACCAGTCCTCGTAAAGCCGATCGAACAGCTCCGGATGGATCGGGAAGGTTCGCTTGATGCGGTCCTCGTAGGCGCCGTCGCGCGCCTCTCGGGGGAACTCGTCGGAATGCTTGCGGTAAAACTCGACGAACGCTCGGGCAGTCGCCCCTATCGAGGCAAGCGAGGCTGCGTCAGGCGTGACAAACAGACGCTGCCGGACGATGTGGTAGGACTCGTCCGGCGAGGCTGGCCGCCACTGGTCCGCAACCCGACGTACGACGTTCTGGAGCCGCTGCAACGCCTCGAGGCCACGCCGACCACCAACTTCTTCAGCGTTGCCAGCAACCACCTCGTTGGGATCCTTGCCGGTCTCCGAAGCCGGGATCGAGACAGCGAGGAGGATCCCGCTGGTCGACTTGGCCGCCTCGGTCAACGACTGAGCAAAGGTGAACTGAGTGTCGAAGGTGCCACCGGCGATGCCGGCAGCTCGCGCCTCGTCCGGGTCGTCGGGCAGCTGACGCGCATAGGCGACCCACTCGTCGATCAGAATGACCGCCGGCGCGTACTCCGCCAGCAGATCATGTAGCGCCCGGCCGGGGTTGGTTCCCGCCTGGTCGGCGTCGGCCACGAACGCGTAGCCGTCCGCCTGACCCAACTGCCAAGCAAGCTCGCCCCACAGCGTCTTGACTACGGTGCCGTCGGATTTGGTCTCGCCTGTCGGAGCGAAGTGGTTACCGACGATCGCGACACGCTTGGCACTGTCGATGGAGTCATACCCGAGCGGCCCGAGCAACTCTTGAGTCTCCTGCGGGAACTCCCCCAGCTCAGTGCCATTGGCCAAGTGCCAGAGAGCCAGCATCGAGTGGGTCTTACCGCCACCGAAGTTCGTCTGCAGGTTGATGACCGGAGAGGCGTTGTCGTCGCGCGACATTCGGCGGACCGCTCGCTCGATCAGGTCCCGCAGACCCTCCGTGAGGTAGGTGCGCAGGAAGAACTGAACAGGGTCGGCGTAGTCGTTGGTCGCCTCACCTTGAGCGACCTTGAACAAGTCGGCGGCGAACTCCGAGGCCTGGAAGTTGCCGGTCGCAACATCGTCGTGCGGCCGAAGAACCTCACGCCAGGGCTTCAAGCCAGACGAGTCCGCTGTCTCCGCGGCGGCCTTGAGTGTCCGACGATCTTCCTTGTCCGCCGCCACCCGACGCAGGTTCAGTCGGATCCGGCCGATCCGGGTTGTGGCATCGCCCGCCCCGATCGCGTTCGCCAGCCGCTCAGCAGTGTCAAGCGCGCGGTAGGCATCATCATCGCTGAATGACTTCATGTGAGCCCAGGCGTTCCGCACATCAAGGAGCTCGCCGGCGTATGCCTCATGGACCCGGCTCAGCTGCCCGCGGAACGGGTACCAGCCCCTCTTGAAGCGTCCCGTGTAGTTCTGCGACAGCAACTTGAGCTGAACCTGCGGGTCACCACGGTTGTACTCACGGTCCATCGCGTTGTCGACCGACGCCACGACTTGGACCCACTTCGCTCCCGACGGCAGCTCAGGTTCCACGAGTCGGCTGATGAAGGCGTCCAGCGCCGGCGAAAGAACATCGAACATCTCGCCGATGCGGTCGCGGTTACTCGTCGCCATGGGGCACCTCCTGGTCCGAGACGACCACGTCGTCGGTGGGATCAAGCTGGCCGGTACGCATGTCCATCCTGCCTTCGTACAGCAATGCCCGCGGCATCAGTACTCGGCCTCCGAGTAGTCGATCTCGCCCTGCACATGCCGGACAGGCGCTGTTTTGGACGCCTCCATCACATCGCCCCACGACTGAGCCACGGTGTTGAACGTAATGGCGTCCTTCGCCCAGCCACTCTTCTCAGCGATAGAGAACAAGAGAAACGCCAACTCCTTGACCAGATCCAAGTCAACTGCACCATCAGGACGAGCTTGCGCAGCTGCCAAGAAGGCGCCAGCTGCTGGCACACCGTCAGACTCGAATACCCGAATAGCATGGTGCAATGCTTCCCAAGCCGAGGGGTGATCGTCAGCGATCACGTCGTAATCGTCTGGGCAGTCGGCCGGCCTAATGAGCGACACCTTGCCAGCACGACTCGTTAAGATTCCAGCGCGGTCCATTCGGTCAACCGATGTGTTCCTGGCCCGCGCTAGACTGTCCGCATCACCGAAATATCCAGTGCTGTAGCCATACTGACGGTACCAGGCGATTGCGAATCTAGTAGTTGCGTCGAAGTCGCCTTCCTGCTCACTCAATACCTGGTCCAGGATTTCGTTGATACGCGCCAGAGCAGACCGGACTGTCATCTGAGTTCCATCCGGCTCCAGAACCTTCGCGTAACGACTAAATACAGCCATTCCCGGGCCGATCGCGGCCTGAGGTAGATCAACCGGAGCAATAGCGCCCTGCTGCAACTTTCTCAAGGCATCTGGCAGCTCTGCCTGAAGCGCAGAAATAAAACCGCGGCGATCGACCGTGGAAGCGTTTTCGGGCCGCGGCCTCAAAGCGAGCACGATTGAAGATGCGAGCGCGTTCGTACCGATACTGATCATGCGGCCGCCACGCTCACTTCTACTCGGCCAGGTCGCGGTGATCGCCCATCCGCCTTTTACCATGCCATCCAGCAATGTTTCCCATCCAGAGGAGGTAGTTCCCTCGTCCGAGGAGTCAGACTGCTTGAACGCATACCAGACAGTGATTGGATAGTCACCATTAGCATACTTTCGGGCATTAGAGAAGATGCTTCTGAAACCGTCCTCAAAGAACCTACGAGCACCTTCCCTGCCATTCTGCCGATAGGGATTAGCCACAAGCTCTTCGGACTTCGGAACTAGCATTGTGCTTAGCAGTTGCGGATGAACAGATCGCAATGATCGCCGAAGCCATACATAGAAGAAATCAGAAAGATCCGAGTACCCAATATTGTCATAGTAGGGTGGATCCGTTGAGATCAGTGCCTCTTGGGAAACGGCCTTGATCGCGTCGGCCTGAACAACAGATGCTGACGCCACCCCATCCAGCCGCTCAACTACTCGAACTACTCCTCTAAGCATAAAAGTGAAGTTGCCCGACGCCTCAGAAAATGGATTCGCCTCGGCAAAATCCCACGTCATTGGAACAGCCTGACGAGCGAAGGTGTTTCGCAGCCCTTCGTTCTTCGGATCTGGCATCCAAGTTGAGATGGTAGATCCATAGTCCGCCAGGCGACTTACCGCGCAGCCGAGGTATGTCGCGACAGCGTCAGCGTAGGCCTCGGCTCCAGCTCCGCCTTCTTCCAATCGCTGCGCCCTCGGCATTCCAGCCGCAGCGGCATCACGAAGAACGACCTCACGGGCTTCCGAAACCAGGTCGCTAAAGGTAGCAAGAGCAACAAGCTGACGATCAGTAAAAAGCTCAGTCCATTTCTTCATACCGTACGCCTGAACGCGGAAACTCGGCGCCTGATCAGGAATCCTGGCATCAGGCAAGTCCATGAGCGGCAAGGTTTCTGCGGCTTTTACCGCGTCATCCGTTGGGGGGAGGTAAGAACGCTGCCGCTTTCCCTCAGCAACAACGGCCATCAACTGCTGCCGTAGGCGGCCTTCTCGCCCCTCAGACCGCACATATTTGAGGTCAACTGAAGCCTGGCATGCAAGACAGAATGCTCCAGTCCTACCCACGGTACCATCATTCTCGACAGTAGGCGCGTTAGCCACAGAATGGCCAATGTCGAACTTGACCCGAAGCCCAGATGGGTGATCTTGGTCAGTCACAACCGAAGGAACGATGTACGCCTCTTTTCCCTTCTTCTTACCCAACCACCACGACCGAACCAACGGCATTTCAACACCGCAGGCAGGATTAGGACATGTGACAGTTCGGGCCCAGATCCAGGCAATGGACGTAGCCCGAGAACCGTCTTTCAGATTCCCCTTTGGATAGAGGTGACCTATCCGCCTTTCGGCTTCTTCACGCATCCAGTTGCCATACGCCTGAATATCTGCAGCTAAACCCTCAAGTCCACTCCATGATCGGAACTCAGACGTAGCCAGATCAGGAAATACTGGTGCAAGGCCGCGAAACTTGGGCGGAATCTCAATCAGGGCCTTGTTGATCAAAACCGCCACGGGATTAAGATCCGAGGCGCGCGCCTCCAGCCCAAGCCGCTGCGCTTCAAGAGGTATGGTTCCACCGCCAGCAAAAGGATCTAAGATCGCCGGCGGATGGCCATCGCAGGACTTCATGATCTCCGCTCGAGCTTCGGCCAGAAGCTCGGGGTCACGGATGTCTTCCCAAACGGCCAGACGTTCGATGATTTTATGCAGCCGGTCGCGCTCCGCTCGCTGCAAATCTTCCGTAGAGAAGGTTTCAGGATCAGACGATGGATCGTCGACAAGCTGGGCAAAAAGCACCGACCTTGCCGCCGCAAGTGGCCGACGAGCCCACCACAGATGGAGTGTCGAGGGATGGCCGTGACGAATCGATTTTTCTCGAGCCGACTCACGGTTGATCGTCTCCAGCGGGAGCGCGACTTCAATCAGCTTGCGCTTCATCAACTTCCTCAGATTTTCCTAATCAGAACGGCGAGCTACCCGCGGCCCAGGTCTTCGTCCAGCCAACACGAATTCCGGTTGCGTCAAGGTCTCCGAAACCCACACCCGCGAATGGATCAGCGACGTAGCGAACTTGATCTTGATCGGGGCCGGCCTTGCTAACAATGACCAAAGCGAGCCTGTAATCAGGGACAGCGTTCTTGCCGGTAATGACCTCGTTGTGAGTAACGAAGAAATCTTCGGCGCCCTCGATGCGAGCCTTCACCTCGATACGGATTGAAGCAGCACCGTCGCCGGGGATAGACAAGATGTCGTAGCCGGGATTGTTGAACGCTTGCTCCTGCGGCTCACGGCCGAGGGCCCGTTCAGTTGCGAGCACCAGTTCAACACCCCGTCGCTCCACGGCCTTGGTTTCCTTTGCGTGGATGGGTGCCTCGGGCGCGATTTCGTCATCAACCATGGCGAGCGGCAACACGAGGGCCGCGGTCATGATACGAGGCGGCTTGGTGGCAAGCTGCGATTGCTGATCAAGAACCGCCAGACGGTTCTCTCGGCGGGCGATGAGTTCCTGAGCCTTACGCATGAGGCTGTCGGAGGTCTCCTTCGGCTTGACTCCGACCCTCTCCTTCTCCTGGGCAGCCATCGACTCGCCGATGAGTCGGTTCGACTCATGCGCCAGCCGCTGGTCCACCCGCCCGCGCGTGCGCTCGACTTCGGCAAGCCGGCGGGGTGATACCTCAGCGAGGTACTCCTTCAGTTGATGACCGATGATCCATGTCCGCGCCCGCGACTCAGCATCGGCAAGCCATGCCTGCTTCGTTACTGATGCCACGACTGCATTCCGCGGCGCCGCAACACAGTCGAGGTACGGGGCAGGGCCCGCCGGGCGGACCTCTCCCCGAGGATCGACGTAGGCGTACCCGAATCGGCGGGCGATCGATTCGCCCGTGCCGTCGACGACTTCCTCGACGACTCCCACCAGCAGATTCGGCTCCTCGATCTCGGGAGATACGAGAACGGTGCCCCGCTCGAGCGTCGGACGGAGCTGAGCGATGGTGAGCGTGGCGACGGCGTCGTGCAGCGGGTGCCCAGGCGCCAGAAGATCCGCTCGTGGCCGGTCGTCAACATCCACGCGGTCGAGTTCGAAGGTGACTCGCTCATAGCGGGTGGCGACAGGTCCATGCTTGGTGACCGCTCGAACGTTTGCTGGAACGTGGGTGATCTCGAAGCGGCCCCGTTCGCGTCGTGCCAGCCGGCCACCAAGCCGCTGAAAGCCATGGCGGAAGGCCCACTCGATGTAGTGCGGCTGGAGGCGGCGTGCCCGCGCCTCCTCCATCAGCCGCTGCATCTTGGCCAGGTCGGCGTCCGACATGGCGTCGCGGGCAAGGGCGCGCTCTTCAAGAAGCTCTTTGAGCCCGTGCGCAACCGACTCGTCGATGACCTTCTCCATCTTGGCCCGGGTCTCCGGCAGGTCGCCGTACCGGATGGCATCGATCAGCAGGTCACGCAGCGGCGTCTCGTCGAAGGCAGATCCCAGCACATCGAAGACCTTGCCGCCGTATGCCTTCCGCTGTTCCTCGACCTTGAGCAGCAGCCGGGCGAAGACCTCGCCTTCTCGAGTGTTGACGGCAACGAGGTTCCATAGGCGGCACACTTCGGTCTGCCCGATGCGGTGAACCCGGCCGAACCGCTGCTCGATGCGGTTGGGGTTCCAGGGGAGGTCGTAGTTGACCATCAGGTGGGCGGCCTGGAGGTTGAGGCCCTCGCCAGCAGCATCGGTGGCCACGAGGACCTGACAGACCGGGTTCTTGGTGAACTCCTCGGTGATGGCGCGGCGGTCTCCTCGCCGAACCCCGCCGTGGATCGCCTGCACAGTCTCAGGCTTCCCGAACAACGACCGGATCTTGCGAGTCAGGTAGTCAAGGGTGTCGCGGTGCTCGGTGAAGATGATGAGCTTGCGCGGCTTATCAGCATCGGGGTGGATAAGGTCGTTGTCCTCCAGGATCTTGCGGAGTTCGACCCACTTCCGGTCGGTGTCGAGGCCGCGGACCCGGCGGGCCACGTGGATCAGTTCATCGAGGTCAGCGAGTTCGGCGTTCAGTTCCTCGATCGTGCGGGCGGCAGTGGCTGCATCAAGGAGCTCATCCTCGATCCGCTCCGATTCCTCCGCGCTGTGGTCGTCATCGTCCCAGTCGCTGACGTCGATCGGCGCGGGCTCGTCGCTCACCCCCCGGCCATGGATAAGATCGTCGCGGCGGCGCTTGAGCCGGTCTGATCGCCGGACGAGAGATTGGAAGATGGCCTCTGGGCTGGATGCCAGCCGTCGCTGGAGCACAGTAAGGGCGAACCCGACGGTGTTGCGTCGCTTGTCGTCAAGCCGGGCTGCCCGGTTCATGCCCTCCCGGACGTATCGGGTGACTCGCTCGTAGAGATCCTTCTCGTCCGCGGTGAGGTCGTAAGGAACCGTCTGAGCGATCCGCTCGGGGAAAAGCGGCTTGCCGTCGAAGGTAAGCAGGTCCTCCTTGACCATGCGTCGCATCAGCCCGCTGGTGTCAGGGTTGTGCAGGCCGGCCTTGAACTTGCCCTCAAAGCCGTCGCGCTCGAGCAGTGTGAGGAAGAGCTGGAAATCCTCCTCCTTGCCAGCGTGTGGTGTGGCGGTCATGAGCAGCAGATGGCGGGTGCGGTCACGCAGCGTCTCGCCCAACTGGAAGCGCCGGGTCTTATAAAGCTTGCCCCCGAAGTAGTGAGCGCCCATGCGGTGGGCCTCGTCCACGACCACCAAGTCGAACTCGGCTTCTTCGAGCTGGGCGGTCAGGTCCTCGTTGCGGGCGAGCTGGTCCATTCGGGCGATAAGCAGTGGATACTGCTCGAAGACGCTTACACCGAGCGTGGTGTCGACCATGCCACCGCTCAAAATGTCGAAGCGCAGGCCGAACTTGAAGAACAGCTCGTCCTGCCACTGGTCGACCAATCCCCCTGGTGCGACGATCAAGCAGCGCTTGACGTCATCACGGAGCAGGAGCTCCTTGATGTACAGGCCGGCCATGATGGTCTTGCCGGCGCCCGGGTCATCGGCGAGCAGGAATCGGAGCGGCGCCCGGTCGAGCATCTCGCCGTACACGGCTCGGATCTGGTGGGGCAGCGGCTCGACGTCGCTGGTGGCGACGGCCAGCATCGGATCGAACAGGCCGGCCAGCGAGATCCGCTGTGCTTCGGCGACCAGCCGAAACTCTGCAGCGTCGGCGTCAAATGGCCGGCTACCCGCATCGGAAAGCTGGAGCTTGGCCTCGTCAGCGCGGAAGATGACCTGCTGGCGAAGACCGCCGTCAAGCGTTTTGTAGGTCAACTCGAGCGCATCGGCGCCGTGCCACTGCGCGGCAACCACGATGACCGTCTCGCCGGGCACCACTCCGGTAACACGGACACCGGACGAAAGATCCTCAAGCTTCACCGACTACCTCCAGCTCGATAGCTCGCTGAGCCTACCGGCGACCTATGACATTACCGTCCATCCCAGCACCGACACCGTCCGTGTGACCTGGACACGTCTATTCCGCTTGAGCGCTCTACCATCGCCAAGCCGCATACCATCGACTCAGCGCGAAGACAGGGATAGCCAAACCGGCATAAATCCAACATTCGTATCGGATATTGCACATCGGGGCAACTGGCCACGGAAGTACCTCGCTGGCGCCGGACTGCTCAAATAAGTGCCGCGAGCGGCAAGGGGTCCGAGCGGCCGCCTGAGGTCGACCGCTCAAAGAACTCCACTGTTGCATAGTGCCCGGGCAAGGTCCGATGGGACCTAGATTCGGCAGCCGTGGGCAAACACAGCACCGAATGGCCCGCCGCGAAAGCGCGCTCTGCCAATATCCGTGAAAATCGACGGTTCGCACTTCTGTCCGGACGAACCGACGTCGCTGGCCATCCTCTATCTGAGTAGCTCCTGTAGCGGCTGAGGATCGCCGGGTGTTAGGTATCGGTAGCTTTGTGGCGGCCTAAATCGGGTCGCATTGTGCAGTTGACCTAAGGGCAGGGGTGCGTCGAGCCGTTGGACATGTTCCACGTCGATGACACATGCTGTGGCACACCCATCGAGGTACTGATCGAACTCCGTCCGAGTCAGCGCTAGCCGGCTCCCAAAGCGGCGCCAGGCGGTTGCTGGAGGTAACGCGTGGACCTCCGCGATCCTCGCGGTCCCCACTACCGCCATGATGGGAGCGCTGGAGTAAAGAATGATGCGCGTTCCCTTCGGCGCACCGACTCGCTGCCGGCGTAGCTCCGCAGTCTTACGGCCATCGAGGATGGCGTCGGCAAAGCGGGGGCGTAACGACAGCACCAATGCACGCGGTGACGTCATGAGGCGACCTGTCCCTCCTGGTAGATAGCGGCGAAGAGATCGCGGGGAATGCGCCGGGGCGAGTACGGGATCACCGCCGCGTTGTATGCCTTGCCGAGGGCCTTCAGGCGGCTAAGCGGCACAGGGCGCGGGAAGTTCTCTGTACTGCTAAAACGAATCGCCTGTGCCTTGCCGTTACGGGCAACTTCCATGATCTGCGCCAACTGCCAGACACCGAGGTGCCGGAAACGTTCATATAGTGCCTCGGGACTATCGACGACAGCAGCGTCAACGTGCGAGCAGCCGATGATCCCCGGAGCGTGTTGAGACGCGCGAGCATCGGAACTGAGATACCAGAGGATCCGGCTCTGTGCGGTTACGACACCGGGCCGCGGGCTGCGGTAATAGACGTGATCGCGGCTGAGAGCGAGCTCGGCGGGCCGGGCGGTGAGTGTCTCGGGTACGCCGAGTAGTTCAGCCGCCCACCGCGGCTGTATGGAGACGATGCAAGTTTGGATCTGCGCGTCGAGGATCTTCGCAGGCCACCATGTCCGCTCGATCTCAGTGGCGGCTGCTGCGGGCATACCCGATCGTAACGGGACAGGCTCTGGAAGATTCGCGCGGCGTGCTGCTTTCGAGGCGGCCTGCCACACGTCATCAGCGGAGCCGCTGAGCCCGAGAACCAGGGTGGAGTAGCCGTCTTCGGTCCGCCGGAACCCATCGGCGATGGCGGCGTACTCAGTGGCTTGAGACGGATGAGGATCGGTCACCATCAGGACCGACCGGCCAGCCTCGACTGTCAGACGGCGTAGCGAGAACAGAAGCTGCCGGGCGATGGTGTCGGCATGTCGATGGTCAAGCACCCGCAAGATCGGCACCTCGACCCGCGTCTCCGTCGTGCTCACCACATACAGGGCGACGAGGCGGCCCGCCGGATCAGCGATCGTCTCCCACCTGTTGCCCCCGACTGCAAGTCGGCGCAGCCGTTGCTTGAAAGCATTCGGCCGTTCCCGTGCCGGGCCGTTGACGAAAGGGAGAAGCGCTTCTTCCTGAGCAGCGCCGACAGGCTGGCTGCGGTATTCACTGCCCTGCACGGCCGCGGGCCGGTAGACCTGCGCCTGAGTCAGCTCGTCGATGTGTAGCAGCACGTGAGCCGGGTGGAGGATCCGCAAGCCGAACTTATCCGCTGCGGCGCTGCCAACGAGCCGGCGTAGGTTCTCGTCGCGGCTCACCAGCACGGTGATACCGGCGGCTGCAGCTTCTGCTACGTGGCGAACATCGGCTCTGTCCTGCGGGGTTTGCGGATATGCCGGAGCAAGTCGCCGGGCTGCATCCACCAGTGTCTGCTCGCAGCGGTCCGCTTCGCCTGCGTCGGCACGTACATCAACGAACTCGCTGGCTGTGATGGTGCAGCGCTTCCGCATCTCGTCCCCGTCGATACCAGCGATCTCCAGCAGTAAGGCGGGGGTGACGACCAACTCGAGCTGATCGACGATGTGATCGGCACGTAATGCGCGAGATGCGCCGGCGTCGGTGCGTGAACCATCGACGAAGTCTCTGATGATGTTGAGGTCGACTGCGGCGCGCAGTAAAGCCGGTTCCGGACGTGAGAGCAGGTCGGTATGACCATGGTCAAGCCACCAGGCCACCAGAGGAAACCCCTGCTTGCTCCGGCCTTTCATCTCACTTCGCTGCCGGAAACCAAGGTGAACCCACATCGCGTCGATGCCGTAACTGTGTCGGCATTTGACCAGAATGCCTAGCTGATCGGCATGCTTCGAGCTGAGGTGGGCTACCAGCTTTCGGGCGATTCCTTCGCGACGTCGGTCTCCGCGAACGCAGAGGTGCGCCAGAGCGACTCGGTTCCGGCTGAGTCGGTACAGGGCGTATCCGATGACCTTGTCTCGCTCTAATGCCACCAGCAGCGTTCCTCGCGCGATGTGCTCCAAGTAGGCGCTCGGCGACATGAAGCCGACTGTCTTGCTGTTCTGATCGCCAAGTTCGATGACTTGATCGATCAGTCCGACGTCACGAGTGGAGATCGAACGCACCTGCACTGCATCGACGGCATCAATGCCGTCACCTCCCTCATGCATTCACGAAGTGTCCCCTATGGCCTACGGATTGTCAGCAGCGAGAGATCGCCACGGAAGCTATTGAGATGGACTGGCTGGACAAACTATCTCCTCCGCTGCAGCGACTGCTCTGTCGATCTTGCGAGGCCCAAGCAGCCGTTTACGTTCCAAAGATGCCCTGCCGCCGTGGTCGATCACTCACCACCCTCATCTGTCTCCTTTCGGACAGTATCCGCACGGCGCGTCGACTGGACATCCCTCGTTGTTCAGTCGGACCTCCTTACCCAAGGGGATGAACAGAGAGGAAAGAAGTGGGCAAAGTGAAAGGGCATGTCGTCGGCGGCCTCACGTTCCCGGCGCTGCGCGTCGCGGTTGAGGACATCTCCGACTGGCGCTGGTATGCCGTCAGGGAGGAAGGCTGTGGGGTGAAGCTGGTGCGCCGGCTCGGCGTCCGCACCGCGGAGATCCGCTGGGACGATCAGTGGTGGCGTTGGCAGATCCTCGATGAGAAGCGAGCGGTGCTGATGCACGGCCAGGGCGGACGGCTCACCGAAGCTCTGGCCGAGGCCGAGGATGCTCAACCGTACGAATACTCGCCTTGCCCGACCTGGTGCCGGGACGACCACGCCTTCAAATTCGGCGACAACAGTCAGTTTCACTCGATCGACGACGACATCACCGTCAGCGAGGGCAGAAAGACGGCAACGGTCAGCACCTGCTACACGAGTGCCCCGTGCTCAGACGCAGCGTACGGACCAGTGGTCTACGTCGGTGGTCTCGACGACTGCGAGATGACGGTGACCGAGGCTGAGGCACTGCGAGCGGCACTGGCCCGAGCGATCGAACGTGCCGAAGAGGCCCAGGAACTTCGCGCTCGGGACGATGAACGGCGCCGGCAGTCCAGCATCCGGCAGCGTACGAGTGTAGAGATGCGGAACCTCGCTCTGCCCCTGGCGTGTGAGTACACCGAAGGGCTGCGGGCGGCATAGGAAACCTGATCACACCCCGGCAGCGCTACGAGCCAACGGAACCAGTTATCCGACAAGACCGGGGCTGGTACGGCAAAGGGGCCACCGAAGTGGCCCCTGACCTGGGTAAACGCTCCCCCGATTGGACTCGAACCAATAACCTGCCGGTTAACAGCCGGCTGCTCTGCCAATTGAGCTACAGGGGATCGTGCTCGCCATCAGGTCTTCCTTGCGGTCTCCCTGGTGACGGAGAACAGACTACATGACCGTGGGACCCGGGCGCGAAGGGGTTACCCCTCGAGTCACGCCTGCACCGGAGAAGCGGCCGGAAACCGGCATGGAGGGAGTATCGGCGCGGCAGGATGGGTAAGCACCCCCGCAGACGCATGCGCGTCACGAAACGGAAGGAGCCGCCATCATGCGCGGAAAGCTCTTGTTCCTCACCGGTCTCGGCGCGGGCTTCGTCCTGGGCAGTCGTGCCGGCCGGGAGAAGTACGAGGAGATCCGGGCGAACGCCCAGAAGCTCTGGGAGCACCCGACGGTCCAGGAGGCCGCGGGCGTCGCCCAGGCCCAGGCGAACAAGCTCTACAGCGAGGGCAAGGACAAGCTGCAGTCGTCCAAGCTCGGCGAGAAGCTGAACACCACCGGCACCACCACCCCGGACACCACCGACGAGTTGCTGGCACCGACCGACACGCTCTCCGGCACGAAGAGCACCGGCAGCACGTACTGACGCGAGACCGTATCGTTCGGGCCGCCCTCCGGGGCGGCTCGTCGCGTCTCCGGCGGCTCGCTCCGGGCCGCGGCGACGGACTTCCCCCAGATGCGCCCCGGCTTCAGGGTGCGGCGCAGGCTTCCTGCTCCGGCACCAGGCCGAGGGTGGTGAGTTCCCCCATCACGTACGCCAGATCGGCCGCCGCCTGATCGGTGCCGCCGGCCAGAGCCTCGACCTCGATGTACTCGGTGCGCGCCGCGTCGGCGGCGAGGAGGTGCCGCAGCACCGGCTGCCACCCGGCCCTGGGGTCGGTGATCCGCGCGGTGATCACCGAGAGGCCCGCGTCGGTGAGGCGGTCGATCCCGTCCTCCGGGGCGGCCCAGTCCCGCACCACGGTCGCCAGGTCCAGACAGACGCCGAGCCGGTCCTTGTCCACCCGGGTCAGCGCGGCCACCACGTCCTCCGGGCTGTCCAGGACGCAACCGGGCCCGGGCTGGAATCCGGCCCGGACCGCCCGCCCGACCCGCCAGGCGAGATCGGCGAGGCTGCCGGAGAGGCGGGAGAGGTGCCGCGCCCCGTTACGTTCGTGGTTCTCGTCCCAGTCCTCGCGCCGGCCCAGCCCGCAGCTCATGACCGCGCCCCGGACCTCGTCCTCGGGCAGCAGGTCGACCAGGATCCGGGCCAGGTCGAGGGTGTGCTGCAGGCGCGCCGGCTGGCTCCAGTCCGGCAGTTCCAGGCTCGCCGGCTCCTTCGCGTCGCCGGCTATCCCCCCGGCCGCGTCGCCGGATATGGCACCGCCGGCTATCCCCCCGGCCGCGTCGCCGGATATGGCACCGCCGGGTATCGCCCCGCCGGGTATAGCGCCGTCCGCGGGCTCACCCACCGGGCCGCCTGCGGCCTCACGGAGGGCCGCACCACCGGGGAGACCGACCGGGCCGCCGCCGCACGGGTCGGGATCCTTCTCGCCGCCGCCCCGGACACCGGGACCGCCGCTCAGCGTGACGACCTCGAGGCCACGGGCGTCGAGTTCGGCACGCAGCCGGGTACGGGCGCGCCCGTCGTTCACGAGGGCGGCGGCGAGGACGTACGGCAGACGCAGAGCGATCGCCAGAGTGCCGGAACCGAGCCTGGACCGGAGCACCGAGGCTGCGGCGTCGATCTGCGCGTACGCCGCGACCGGGGTCTGCGCGTCGGCTAGGCTGACGCCGCAGTTCAGGTGCACGATCCGGCCGGAGGGATGTCGCAGCCGCATCATTTTCCTCCCCGGACGTGACCACCCGTGCAGGTGCACGTGCATTCGCGCGTGCTAGCGGATCCAGTATGGACCATCCGCAGGGCGATCCCTGATACGCCGACAACCTGCCTGCGGGGTGCCATGACCGCCTCCATCCGTGGAATGCCTCACCTTCCGATACGAGCGTGCGTCGCGACGCGGATCACCGGCGTACGGCGGGTGCGACGCGGTGACCGGCCGGAACATGATCTAGAACTGTCAGAGACATTCATGTCGGACAATGATCAGGTGCCGGGTGACCTGGCGGTAGCATTTCCTCACACCCATTGAGAGAGCGTTTTCGGGCACCCCTGGACGTTCACCATGTGCACAAATGGACATGCATTGGTCGCCTGCCCGTGCGTACGCCCCGTGCCGCGGCACACCCGTCTGCACACCGGCCGTCGCACTCGGCATCCGATGCGTGATTAGGCCGCACCGACACCGGGAACCACAGGGAGGAAGCCATTGCACGCCGTGACCACGATGGGAGGCGTGACACGGCGCTTCGCCCGTCGCCCGGAGGGATGCCGCACATGAGACTCCGTCACCGCCCCGACGACCGTCCCTCCGACCTCCCGGAGAACGGCACCTCCCCCACGGCCGGTCTCGTTTCATCCGCGGGAACTCCCACTTCGCCGACGGCCACGCACGCGGAGGCCACATCGATGCAGGAGACCGCCGCTTCCGCCGAGCGGGCGGTCGGCGAGCCCGCGAACACACGAGAACACGGCGACGGCGGGCAGGACGACCGTCCTCGCGGCCCCGAGGGTGCGCGGCGTCGCGAGGACGGTGACTACGATCTGGCGGCCGCGGCGACCACCGACGTAGGGCGGAGCCACGACCCCCGCGATCTGAACGCGCCCGGGCCCGATGCGGGGCCGGACCGCCCCACCGAGCTGCGTACCCGAGGGCTGTTCGCCGCCCTGAAGCGGACCTTCCAGCAGTTCTCCGAGGACAACGTCTCCGACTGGGCCGCCGCGCTCACCTACTACGGCGTCCTGTCGATCTTCCCGGGCGTCCTGGTGATCGTCTCGCTGCTCGGGCTGATCGACGACAACGGGCAGCAGACGGTGCAGGACGCGGTTCACCAGATCGCGCCCAACCAGCAGCTGCGCGACCTCGTCGACACGGTGCTCACCCAGGTGCAGGGCACCGGTAAGGCGGGCCTCGCCGCGATCATCGGTCTGCTCGCCGCGTTCTGGTCGGCGTCCGGCTACATCGCGGCCTTCATGCGCGCCTCGAACGCCATCTACGACGTACCCGAGGGCCGTCCGATCTGGAAGACCCTGCCGATCCGGGTGGGCGTCACCGCCGCGGTCGGCGTCATGCTGATCATCTCCGCCGCGATCGTCGTCTTCACCGGTGACCTGGCCCGGGTGGTCGGCGAGAAGATCGGCCTCGGCGGCGTCGCGGTCGGCACCTGGAACATCGTGAAGTGGCCGGTTCTGATCGCTCTGGTCAGCCTGATGTTCGCGGTCCTCTACTGGGCCTCACCGAACGCCAAGACCGGCGGTTTCCGCTGGGTCAGCCCCGGCGGGATCTTCGCGGTGATCCTCTGGGGCACCGCCTCCGCGGCCTTCGCGATCTACCTGGCCAACTTCGCCAACTACAACGCCACGTACGGCACCCTCGGCGGTGTCATCGCGTTCCTGGTCTGGCTCTGGATCTCGAACATCGCCATCCTGCTCGGCGCCGAGCTCGACGCCGAACTGGAACGCGGCCGCGCCATCGCGGCCGGTCACCCCGCCGACGCCGAGCCGTTCCTGGAGCTGCGCGACACTCGCAAGGTCAAGAAGCACCGCGAGCACGGCCTGCGCCAGGACTGACCACCCTCCAGGGCGGGCTCCAGCCCAGCCCGCCCGCCGGGGCGCCCGATCAGGGCGCCCCGCCGCATGTCAGCGCCTCATTCGCAGAGCAGCCTGCCCATCCGGCGGCCGGCGAAAGTCAGGCCGAGCGCCAGTAGCGCGAGCAGGTAGAGCACGTCGGCGACCTGGGACGGGCCCACGCCGGCGGTGGTGATGCCACGGATCAGGTCGACCGAGCGGTAGAGCGGGGAGAGCTCGACCAGCCAGCGGACCGCCGCCGGGTACGCCGTGGCCGGGACGAAGGTGCCCGAGAAGAGGAAGAGGGCGAACTGGCCCGCCGCGATCAGGTCGAACTCCTGCCAGCTGCGGATCAGGGTGGCCACCGTCATCCCCAGGGCGCCGAACGCGAAGCCGACCAGCACGGTGGCCGGGAACGCGGCGAGCGCCCGCAGCGGCGTCGTCAGGTCCATCGCCACCATGATCACCAAGAACGCCAGCGAGTAGATGTTGCCGCGCATCATCGCCCAGGCCAGCTCGCCGAGGGCGATCTCGAAGGGGCGCACCGGCGTGGCGAGCATGCCGTCGTACAGCCGCATGAACTTCATCTTGCCGAAGAAGTTGAAGGTGGTCTCGGCGAGCGCACCGCTCATCGCCGAGGCGGCCAGCATCGCCGGGGCGACGAACTCCGGGTAGCTCACCAGCCGGCCACCGGGTAGCGCGATGTCGCCGATCAGCGCGCCCACCCCGACCCCGATCGAGAAGAGGTAGAGCACCGGCTCCAGCAGGCCGCCGACCATGACCAGCCAGTAGACCGAGCGCAGCGACGCAGCGTTCCGCCCGGCGACCGAGGCCGCACGGCGCCCGCTGCCCTCGAACGAGACCAGCCGCGGCAGCACGAGGTTCAGCACGTCAGATCACCAGCCTTCGCCGGTAGCGCCGGTGGGCGAGCAGCCAGCCGGCCGCGCACCAGAGCACCAGGTAGAGCACGTGCCCGAGACCGGCCGGCCCCGGGTTCTCCCCGAGCGTGGCGGCCCGGGTCAGGTCCACCCCGTGCCAGAGGGGAAGTGCGTACGCCACCCAGCGCAGCAGCGTGGGCAGCGACTCGACCGGGAAGAAGACCCCGGAGAAGAGCGACATCGGGAGTACCGCGAAGCGGAACAGCACGGCGAGGTAGGTGTCGCTGGAGACGGTCGCCGTGTAGGCCGCCGCGGGCAGCGCCACCGCCGCACCGGCCAGCACCGCGATCGGCAGCACGGCGAGCGACCAGGCCGAGCGCAGGGTGCCGAAGGCGGCGGCGATCAGCAGGAAGGCCCCGATGCTCATCGCCACCCGCAGCAGCATGAAGGCGAGGTGGCCGCCGAGGATGTCGGCGATCCGGAGCGGCGCCGCGACCTGCGCGAAGTAGGTCCGCACCCACTCGAAGCAGCCCATCACCGGCCAGGTGGACTCGCCGAGCGCGGTCTGCACGGCGGTCGAGGCGATCAGGCCGGGGACGATCCAGTCGAGGTACGCGACGCCGTCGACACCGCCCCGGACGTAGCCACCGACGCCCAGGCCGAAGCCGAGGAGCGCGAGCAGCGGCAGCAGCATGCTCGACAGGACGTTGGCCCGCCAGGTCCGCCGGTAGTTGACCAGGTGGTACTCGAGGACGTAGACCGCGGGCGTCATCAGTCCACCAGCGTCCGGCCGGTGAGCTGCAGGAAGACGTCCTCCAGGCCGCTGCGGCGGACCAGCGAGCCGGACGGGCTCAGCGAGCGCCGGTGCACCTCGGCGAGGGCGTCGTCGCCGTCGGCCACGTAGAGCAGGATCCGGTCGGGCAGCACCTCGGTCCGCTCGCCGATGCCGGCCAGCTTCTCCGCGTACGTCCCCTGGTCCTCGGTGGCGAACCGGAGCTCGACCACCTCGCGGGTGGAGTGCCGCTCGATCAGCTCCCGTGGCGAGCCCTCGGCGACGATCCGGCCGCCGTCCATCACCACGAGCCGGTCGCAGAGCTGCTCGGCCTCGTCCATGTAGTGGGTGGTCAGCACCAGCGTGACGCCCTGCTGCTTGAGCCGGAACAGCCGCTCCCAGACCAGGTGCCGGGCCTGCGGGTCGAGGCCGGTGGTGGGCTCGTCGAGCAGCACGATGTCCGGCTCGTTGACCAGCGCGCGGGCGATGGTGAGGCGCCGCTTCATCCCGCCGGAGAGCGGCTCGACCCGGCTGCCAGCCCGCTCGCTCAGCTGGACGAAGTCGAGCAGCTCGTCGGCGCGCCGCCGGGCCACGGCACGCGAGATGCCGAAGAAACGGGCGTACGTCACGAGATTCTCCCGCACCGTCAGCTCGAGATCGAGGTTGTCGAGCTGGGGGCAGACGCCGAGGCGGGCCCGGATCGCCGGGCCGTCGCGGCGCGGGTCCATGTCGAGGATCCGCAGCACGCCGCCGGTGGGTGGGGAGACACAGCCGATCATGCGCATGGTCGAGCTCTTGCCGGCGCCGTTCGGCCCGAGGAAGCCGAACGCTTCCCCGGCCCGCACGTCGACGTCGATGCCGTCGACCGCCGTGAAGGTGTCGAATCGCTTGATCAATCCGCGGGCATGGATCAGAGAGACCATGCCGGTGACCCTACGGAGGGGGTGCGACAGAATTCTGTGCGGCGTCGACCAGCTCGTCGGTGGACTCGCGGACGCCGGCCCGGTCCACCGGGGTGCCGGAGTCGTAGCGGACCGTCCAGGTCAGGCCGTCCTGGCCGCTCACCCGGCGGCCGACCACCCGGACCGCACCCCGCTCCAGCGTGTGGTGCGTGGTGTACGCCACCGACCGGGACACCCGGCTGCGCACCTGGTCGGGCACCTCGCCCGGCGCGAGCAGCAGGAACGACGTCACCGGCCCGTCCACCAGCACGGTGTAGCCGTCGCGCTCCTCGGCCACCTCGGCGGGCGTGATCCGCAGCTCCCGTCCGGACCACGCGGCCTTGTGGATCTCGTGCCAGCCCAGCCGCTCGGTGGCGCCGGGCAGCCAGATCCCCCGGTTGGTGGCGACCAGCGGCTGCTCCGGGCCGTCCGGCGGGGCCGCCGGGCACCAGGCGATGACCCGCTCCTCCGCCTCCAGCGGGGGCTGCGACGCGGCGGGCAGTGCGGGACGCCGTCGGAAGAGCTTCATACGCCACCTGCCGCCTGGTCACGCAGGGCCCGTGCCTGCTGTTCGAGGGAGAAGAGCTCACCGGCGAGAGCGAGGTACTGGTCCTTGTTCGCCACCGGGTTGATCCGCTGGACCTTGGACTTGAGATCCCGGACCCGGGTGGCCAGCGCGCCACCCTGCAGCCGGGCCAGGGTGACCTGCACATACCGCGGGTCGGCCGTGCCGTCCACCCGCAGCGGCTCCACCGCGAGCTCGCTGACCAGCATCTGGGCGCCCAGATCGGCGCAGGAGTCGCGGACCTTCTCGATCCAGACCACGCCGCCGGTGGCCGAGGAGGCGCCGCCGGCCTGCTCGACCGCGCCGCGCAGCCCGGCCAGCAGCGGGTCGGCGTAGTTCTCCGGGCCGAGCGCGTCGAACATCGGGCCGGCCAGCACCGGCTCCTGCAGGGCCAGCTTCAGCGCCTCGCGCTCGACCAGCCGCTGCGGCGAGTCGGGGGCCTGCTGGGGCGCGCGGGCCTCGGCCGCCTCGCCGCGGACGGCCGTGTTCACCGCGCGCTGCACCGGTTCCAGGTCCATGCCCAGGTCGCCGGCGAGCTTGCGGGTGTACTCCGGGCGCTTCTCCCGGTCCTTGATCTTGGCGACCAGCGGGGCGGCCTTGCGCATCGCCTCCACCCGGCCCTCGACCGTGTCCAGGTCGAACCGGGAGATGGTGTGCCGCAGCGCGAAGTCGACCAGCGGCTCCCGGCCGGCGATCATGTCGCGGACCGCGAGGTCGCCCCGGGCCAGCCGCAGGTCGCAGGGGTCCATGTTGTCCGGGCTGACCGCGATGAAGGTCCGGCCGACGAAGCGCTGGTCCTCCTCGAAGGCCCGCAGCGCCGCCTTCTGCCCGGCCGCGTCCCCGTCGAAGGTGTAGATGATCTCGCCGGTGAAGCTGTCGCTGTCCATCAGCAGGCGGCGCAGCACCCCGATGTGGTCGATCCCGAACGCGGTGCCGCAGGTGGCCACCGCGGTCGGCTCGCCCGCCTCGTGGCAGGCCATCACGTCGGTGTAGCCCTCGACGATCACCGCGCGGCCGCGCTTGGCGATCTCCCGCTTGGCGTGGTCGATGCCGTAGAGCACGTGCGACTTCTTGTAGATCGGCGTCTCGGGGGTGTTCAGGTACTTCGGGCCGTCGTCGTCGTCGAAGAGCCGGCGGGCACCGAAACCGATCACCTCGCCGCTGAGGTCCCGGATCGGCCAGAGCAGCCGCCGCCGGAACCGGTCGATCAGCGAACCGGACCGGGCCGGTTTGCAGAGCCCGGCCGCGGTCAGCTCCTCGGCGGTGAACCCGATCATCCGCAGGTGCTTGGCGAGCGCGTCCCAGCTGTCCGGCGCGAAGCCGCAGCCGTACTTCTCCGCGGCGTCCCGGCCGAAGCCCCGCTCGGCGAGGAACTCGCGCGCCTTGCGGGCACCGGCCGACCCGAGCTGGTCCTGGTAGAACTCGACGGCCGACGCGTGCGCCGCGATCAGCCGCTGCCGCTGCCCGGTCTGCGGACGCGGCGCCGCCGGGCTGTTGTCGGTGTCGTACCGCAGCTGGATGCCGGCCTTGCCGGCCAGCCGCTCGACGGACTCGATGAACGACAGGTGCTCGGCGTCCATCAGGAATTTGATCGCGTCGCCGCCCTGGCCACAGCCATGACAAAAATAGACATTCCGGGCAGGTGAGACGTTGAACGACGGGGTCTTCTCGTCGTGGAAGGGACAGAGGCCCTTCAGGTTGCCGCCGCCGGCCGAGCGCAGCGTCACCGTCTCGCTGATCACGTCGGCGATGGAGGTCCGGTCCCGGACCAGTGCGATGTCCTCGTCCTTGACCCTGCCCGCCACGGCATACATCCTGCCTCGCCGGGACCCGCCGCCGCCACCAGGGTCGGTCGCCGGGCGCGCCGCCCGCTGACCAGGGGGATTCAGACCGGGCCGGCCACCAGGGCGCGATGCCACACCACCGCCGTGTGGTCGGTGAGCGACGCCACCTGATCGATGACCACCCGCAGGGCCTCCGCGTCGCTCACGGCCGCCTCGTGGCGCGGCCGGAAGAAAGGATCAAGGCTTTCCGGGGTACGGGCGAGAGCTCCCACCAACTCGGTCAGGATCGTCCGCTGCTGCTCGTACCACTGCTCGGCCGCCCGGCTGCGCATCACGTACCGCAGGGCCATCCCCTTGAGCAGCGCGCACTGGTTCCGGACGGTACGCGGCACGATCAGGTCGGCGTCGTAGCGGCGCATCGGGTCGGTGCCGTACCGGTTGTGTGTGGCGCCGACCGCGGAGGAGACGAAACGGCCGGTCAGCACGCTGGTCATCCGCTTGAGGGCGACCTGGGCGGCGTACCCACCGTCGTAGTCGCCGACCGCGGTCACCACCGGGTCGGCGAGCAGTTGGTCGAGGGCGCCGCCCAGCTCGTCGGCAGTCTCGTCGGAGTACGCGCCGGCCACGTCGGCGCAGAGCTCGGCGCGCTCGGCCGGGTCGCGCAGCAGCGTCCCGAGCGACAGGTAGCCGCCGTGCACCCCGTCCTCGACGTCGTGCACCGAGTACGCCACGTCGTCCGCCCAGTCCATCACCTGCGCCTCCAGGCAGCGGCGGTCGTCGTCCCGCCCGTCGCGCAGCCAGGTGAAGACCGGCTCGTCGTCGGGGTAGACGCCGAACTTGCGGGTGCCGGGGCGGCGGAACCACGGGTACTTGCCGCAGGCGTCGAGCGAGGCGCGGGTCAGGTTGAGCCCGGCGCCGGGCACCTTCGCCTCCAGCCGGCTCAGCACCCGCAGCGTCTGGGCGTTCCCCTCGAAGCCGCCGCACGGCTCGGCGACCGCGTGCAGGGCGGACTCGCCGTTGTGACCGAACGGCGGGTGCCCGATGTCGTGGGCCAGCCCGGCCACGTCCACCACGTCCGGATCGCAGCCCAGCCGTGCGCCCATCTCCCGGGAGATCTGCGCGACCTCCAGCGAGTGCGTCAAGCGCGTACGCAGGAAGTCGTCGGACCCGGCGGTGTGCACCTGGGTCTTGGCCGCCAGGCGCCGGAAGCCGGCCGAGTGCAGCACCCGGGCCCGGTCGCGCTGGTACGGGGTACGTCCGTAACCGCTGTCCTTGGCGGGTTCGGGTGCCCAGCGCTGGGCGTCCGCGGCCGTCATGTGATCACCATAAGTCGCCGTCCCGGCCTTGACTAAGGCTCTTGTCCCCGTTGCCGAAGAGGTAGCCGTGGAGTCCGTTTCCGACAATCGCGGCGTCACCATCGTCGGACGCCTGCTGATCATGGGCGGTGCGGGACTCCTCTCGGTCGGGCTGGTGACCGGGTTCGCGGTCCGTAACGCCACCGCGCAGAGCGAGGCGAACCTGGAGATCGCCACGATCAGCGAGGCGATGAGCGACCAGTGGAACGCGGACATGATGCACGACGCGCTGCGGGCCGACGTGATGTCCGCGATGTACGCGACCACGGCGGCGATGCGTACCGCGTACGCGGTCGAGGAGGTCACCGACCACGGCGACACCATGATCGACATGTACGACTCCGCGGCGAAGCTCGCCCCCGCCTCGTTGCAGGACGACTACGCGACCGTGCGCCCCTCGATGGTCGAGTACACCGAGGCCGCCGCGAACGTGGTGGACACCGCCGCGACCAGTCACGCGGCCGCCGCGAAGCTGCTCAGCGGGTTCCTGACCCTCTACTCGGACCTCGAGGAGAAGCTCGGCGCCCTGGACGAGCAGATGTACGCCGAGGTCCAGGCCGCCGCCGCCCAGGGCTCCGAGGCGTCCAGCACCAGCAACCGGCTCATCGTGCTCGCCGCCCTGCTGGCCGCGCTGCTCACCGCCCTGGCCTGCGCGCTGACCGTGCGTGCGGTGCGCCGGCCTCTGGGGGACATGCTGGCGGCGCTGCGCCGGCTGGCGGAGCGGGATCTGACCGTACGCACCCCGGTGGTGAACCGGGACGAGCTGGGCGCGATGGCCGAGGCGCTGAACGCGGCGGCCGGCGCGCTGCAGAGCACCGTGGCCGCGACCGCCGCCCGGGTCGGCACGCTCGGCGACGCCAGCGCCGAGCTGCAGATGCTGGCCGGGACGCTGGACGAGTCGGCCGAGCAGACCTCGGCGCACGCCCGCAGCGCCGACGACTCGACCGGGCACGTCTCCGGCTCGGTGACCGACATGATGACCGCGACCAGCCAGCTGAGCGCCTCGATCCGGGAGATCGCCCGGCAGACCACGGTCGCGGCGGACACCACCAGCGAGGCCACCACCAGCGCGAACCGGACCGCCGAGGCGGTGGAGAAGCTGAGCGAGGCGAGCCGTGAGGTCGGCGACATCGTCCAGATGATCACCAACATCGCCGAGCAGACGAACCTCCTCGCCCTCAACGCGAGCATCGAGGCGGCCCGGGCCGGGCACGCCGGGAAGGGCTTCGCGGTCGTCGCCACCGAGGTCAAGGACCTCGCTCAGGAGACCGCGCAGGCGACCGCGGACATCACCGCGAAGATCTCGGCCATCCAGGAGATGACCACCGGCACCGCCGCGGCGATCCAGGCGATCGCCGCCGTGATCAACCGGATCGACGACGGGCAGCGGACCATCGCCGCCGCGGTGGAACAGCAGGCCGCCACCACCGACCTGCTCGCCCGCAACGTCGGAGCGGTCTCCGCCGCGGCGGATCAGATCAGCGGCACCGTCTCGCACATCACCTCGTCGAGCGCGCACACCGCCGAGGGCGCCAACACCACCCGGCACTCGGCCGAGCTGGTGAGCGGCGCCGCCGACGAGATCCGCTCGCTGATCAACCAGTTCCGCTACTGAGCTTGCCCGCGGCTGAGCTTGCCCGCGGCGGAAAACAGAAGTGGGCGCCGCCCATCAAGAAGACCGCTTGACTGAACTTGCCCGCAGCGGAAAACAAAAGTGGGCGCCGCCCATCAAGAAGACCGCTTGATGGGCGGCTTCGAATCCAAGATGCAGAACTCGTTGCCCTCGGGGTCGGCGAGGACCACCCAGGCCGGGTCGCCCTGGCCGATGTCGGCGGGGCGGGCGCCCATGTTCACCAGGCGCTCCACCTCGGACTCCTGGTCCTCCGGCCGCAGGTCGATGTGCAGCCGGTTCTTGGTCTTCTTGGCGTCGGCCACCGGGGTGAAGAGCAGGCCGGGCAGCTCGTCCGCCGATCGGCGGATCTCCACCTCACCGGGCGTCTCGCGGACGATCACGTAGCCCAGCGCCTCGGCCCACCATCGGGCCAGCCGGGCCGGGTCGTCGGCGTCCACCACGAGTTGCTCCCACCGGACGGGCATGCGACCTCCAGAAGATCGAAATGTAACGATCATGTTACGCGACCCGGGCGGGTGACCCGAGCCACAACGGCGCACCGGTCGTGCGACGAAGGACCTCAATGAGTACCCCAGGATGACGTTCCGTGAATCACGCCTCATCACCCCGGTGTCCGCCACCCGACCATGACGCACACGGCGTGCGACTTGTCGCCGCACGGTCACCGGAGGATGGCCCACGGTGGCCGCAAGGGCGCGATCGCCACCGGGCCCGCCATCAGGGCCCGATCACCCACAAGTACACACGGCAGCGCTGAGGAGAGAAGTGCCCGGCGTCGATCACTGCCTGCAGGAGGCCATGACGATCCCCGGCGCCGTCGGCGCCAGCATCGTCGACTACACCACCGGCTTCCCGGTCGCCACGACCGGGGCCGCGCCCAACGCGGACCACGAGGCCGCCGCGGCGGGCACGGCCGACGTGGTGCAGGCCGCGAACAGCCGATCGCTGTTCGTCTCGGCCATCCCGCACGACCTGCTCGAAGACCTGATCATCACCACCGCCGGGGGTTACCACCTCCTGCGAATCGTCCAGACCGAGTTCGACAGCCGCCTGGTGCTCTACGTATGGCTGGACCGGGTCAACGGCAACCTCGCCGTGGCCCGCCGGAAGATGCAGCGCCTCACCGACGAACTGATCGCCACGTGAATCGACGGTCGCCAACTGACGAGGACAAGGAGTAACCGGTGGTCCCCACGAAGACCGCACCGCCCCGTGAGCTGCTGACGCAGGTCGCCGGCGAGCGGCAGACCGGAGCGCTGGTGGTGGGTGGCCACCCCGGCGGCGCGGTCTACATCTTCGAGGGCCGGGTCATCTACGCCGAGTCGCCGGCCGCACCGGGCGTCGGCGAGCTGCTCACCTCGTCCGGCCGGCTCGCCGGCCGGACCTGGCAGAACGCGCTTGACCTGGGCACCTCCACGGCCCGGGTGGGCCGGTTGCTGGTCGAGCAGGGCCACCTCACCCAGGGTGAGCTGGAGCTGTGTGTGCTGGGCTCGACCTACGACGCCGCGTACTTCGTGCTCGCCGCGGAGCACGCGACGGTCGACTTCCTCCCGGCCGCGACCCACTGGCTGGGCCCGGTGGTGCACATCGACGCGGCCGCGGTGCTGCGCGAGGTGCGCCGCCGGGTCCGGCTGCTCGACGAGATCCATCCGAACCCGCTGATCGACACCGCCCCGGTCATCCCGGTGACCAGGGCGCCCCGGGAGCGGGTCACGCTGACCGCCCCGCAGTGGGAGCTGCTGGTGCACGCCGACGGCCAGCGCACCCCGGCCGACCTGGCCCAGCTGCTGGGGCGCTCCGGCTACGCGACCATCCAGGAGCTGCGGCGCCTCGCGGCGCAGGGTCTGATCGAGCTTCCCGGGGTACGCGTGCCGGAGGGCCCGGATTTCGTCCGGCTCGCCCAGCATCGCGGCACGTCGGTGCCCGTGACCCGCCCCTCGCTCAAGGGGGAGTCCCCGTCCGTACCCGTCATCAAGGGTCAGACGGAGAGCCCGCGGCCGGACGCCTTCGCCGACCCACCACCGGGCCTGCCACCACCGGGCCTGCCACCGCCGGACCTGCCATCTCCGGGCCTGCCACCATCGGGCCTGCCACCGCCGGGCGAGCACAACGCCGGACCCGGTAACCGGCCACGCCTGGCCCGCCGGAAACCCGGGGCCAAGCTGCCGAAGGAGATCGCGGCGGCCGAGAACCCACCGGTGCATCAGGGCACCGACGAAGTCCTGCTCAAGCGCATACGCACCGCATTGAGAGCCCTCCGGTGACGCGCGCACCCCCGAGAAAGCTGAAGGAGCGAGGCGAGGATGACGGTGGATCCGGCGGTACTGGACGAACTCGGCCGCCTGCGCAGTAGGGTGCCCGAGCTCGCCGGCAGCGTGCTCGCCACCGCCGACGGGCTGGTCGTCGCGCACGACTCGCACGGCATCGAGGCGGACACCCTGGCCGCACTCGCCGCGGCACACCTCGCGCTGGCCCGCCGGTTCGCGCACGCCGTCAACCACGGCGAGCTGCGCGAGTCCGTGGTGGAGTGCGACGGCGGCTACATCACGTCCTACGCCGCGGGCCCGAACGCCCTGCTCACCGTGGTGACCTCGGGGGACGCGAACCTCGCCATGGTCCATCTCGAGGCCCGGCGCTGCGTACGCCGGATCGTGAAGCTGATGACCGTGGTCACCAAGCCGCAACCGCGGCCCGAGATCCCCCAGCAGGCCCCGCCGCCGAGCCCGCTGGTCCGGCGCAGCCCGATGGCGACCCTGCCGAGCGGTGCACGACGCCGCCAGGCCGCCGGCTGATCGGTACGACAAAGACTGCGGCAGCCGCCGCAATCCCACCCGCACACGGAGGAACCAATCCCATGCCCGACATGGACACCGCACTCAAGGAAATCATGGAGATCGACGGCTGCATCGGCGTCGCTCTCGTTGACCACACCAGCGGCATGGCCCTGGGCACCCTGGGCGGTGGCAAGGAGCTCGACCTGACGGTCGCCGCCGCCGGCAACACCGACGTGGTCCGCGCCAAGCTGCGGGCGATGGAGATGCTCAACCTCTCCGAGAAGATCGAGGACATCCTCATCACCCTGGACACCCAGTACCACATGATCCGGCCGCTCACGAGCCGGTCGGGGAAGGGTCTCTTCCTCTACGTGGCGCTGCGCCGCGACCGCGCGAACCTGGCCATGTCCCGTCACCAGCTCCGCCGCATCGAGAACGACCTCGACGTCTGACCCGCGGTCACCACCCCCGGCGGGGAGGGTCCGCACCGCCCTCCCCGCCCTCCCCACGACAGCCGAAAAACTCGGCAGATCTAAAGTCAAAGACCCGGCAGATCTAAAGTCAAAGACTCGGCAGATCTAAAGTCCTGCCGTACGCTGAACCCATGCACAAGGCCGATCAATACTTTCCCCGGAAGGCCGCTGAGCTGGTTAAAGAGGCGCTCGACGACACCCGGGTCGTGGTCGTCAACGGCCCTCGCCAAGCCGGTAAAAGCACTCTCGCCGAGATGGTGCTCAAGAGCCGGCCGAACGGCGTCGCCCGCTTCCTGGACAACCCCGGCACCCGAGCCGCAGCGTCCGCGGACCCGCTCGGCTTCCTGGAGCACGACGGCCTGATGCTGATCGACGAGGTCCAGCGGGTCCCCGACCTCTGGCTGGCCATCAAGCACCTGGTCGACCGCGATTCTCGACCGGGCCGCTTCCTGCTCACCGGGTCGGCTCGCCTACTGGCGCTGAAGAGCCTGCCCGACTCGCTGCCGGGCCGCTCCGAGACGATCGAGCTCTGGCCGCTGTCGCAGGGCGAGATCGACGGAGGCCCGGACGGTTTCGTGAGCGCCGCGTTCCGGCAGGGCTCCCGGCTCCGTGCCGCCGGTCTGGGCCTGACCAAGCGTGACTATCTGGCCCGGGCCCGGCGCGGCGGCTATCCGGAGGCGATCCGCCGGGAGAGCGATCGGCGCAGGGAGCGTTTCTTCGCCGACTACGTGTCGGACATGATCCTGCGCGATGTCCAGCAGGTGGCCGACATCGATCGCACCTCCGACATGCGGCGGCTGATCTCACTGCTCGCCGACCAGACCTGCGGACTGCTCAACATGAGCCGGCTGGCCAGCGCTCTCGCGGTCACCCCGCCCACGGTGAAATCGTGGGTCCAGATCCTGGAGACCATCTACCTGATCCGGATCGTCCCGGCATGGTCGGCGAACCTGACCGCCCGGGCCGTCTCCACACCCAAGGTCATCTTCCCGGACTCCGGGTTGGCCGGCCATCTGGCGGCCGGGGCCGCGGCTGACGTGTCCGCCGGACGGCTGATCGAGAATCTCGTGCTCGGTGAACTGGGCCGGCAGCTGACCTGGACTGACTTCTCCGCCCGGCTGTACCACTACCGGGACCGCGATCAGTACGAAGTGGACGCCGTACTCGAGGACAACGCCGGCATGGTGGTCGGCGTCGAGGTCAAGGCCGCGGCCTCGGTGAGCGGGGCCGATTTCCGTGGGCTGCGGCTACTCGGCCGACGGCTCGGCGAGCGGTTCCGCGCCGGTTTCGTCCTCTACTGCGGCGACGAGTCGCTCAGCTTCGGTGACGGTCTGGCGGCGTTGCCGATCTCCGCGCTGTGGACGACGGAACCGTGAAGAAGGTTTCTGGGGTGTTTCCCCTTGCCGTCGGATCGAGGCCCGTGCATGCTGTCTTTGCAGCGCTGCAAAGGCGCTGACGTGCATCTCCCGGGCTCCTCCTTCGGTGCGCCAGCACCTCGGGGCCCGGGCGTATCCGCCTGTGAGGACCCGAGTGAAGACACAGTGGAGACGGCGTTGTGCCGCGGCGCTCGTCGTGACTCTCGCGCTGCTCACGCCCGCCGTTCCGGCGGCGGCGGAGAGCGCGGCGAGCGGGAGCGGGGCGGCCGGGAGCACCCCGGCCGGGAACCCCGATCCGGTGGCGCACGATCCGACGCTGATCAAGGAGGGCCGGTACTGGTACGAGATCATCACCGGGGACAGCGCGACCGTCACCTACCTTCCGGTGCGGCGCTCCACCGACCTGGTGCACTGGACGTTCGTGGGGACCGTGTTCGACACCGCGCCCGCCTGGGTGACGGCCGAACTCGGCGTCACCCCGCGGGACTTCTGGGCGCCGGACATCTCCTACTTCGACGGTGAGTACCACCTCTACTACGCGGCCTCGTCGTTCGGCACCAACGATTCGGTGATCGGGCTCGCCACCACGACGTCGCTGGAGAAGCCCGTGTGGGTCGACCGCGGCCCGGTGCTGCGGACGTCGAGCGGGACCGACGACGTGAACGCGATCGATCCGGACATCGCCTTCGACCGGGCCGGGGTGCCCTGGCTGTCGTACGGATCCTTCTGGGACGGCATCCGGATGCGCCGGCTCGACCGGCGGACCGGACTGCTCGACGGTGCCGACCCCACCGCCTACCGGCTCGCGTCCCGGGGTGGCGGGGCGATCGAGGGCCCGTCGGTGACGTACCACGACGGCTGGTACTACCTGATCGTCAGCTTCGACTTCTGCTGCCGGGGCGTGGAGAGCGACTACCGGACGATGGTCGGCCGCTCCCGGAGCATCACCGGGCCGTACCTCGACGCGGCGGGCACCCCGATGCTCGAGGGCGGCGGGACCCCGCTGCTGGCCGGGTACAACGGCTTCGTGGGCACCGGCGGCGGGGACGTCTACGGGGACCTCTTCGTGCATCACTACTACGACGCCGCGGACGGCGGTGACCCGAAGGGCTCGGTCCGCGTGATCGGGTGGCGCGACGGCTGGCCCACGCTCTCCGACCCGCTCTCCGGCAACCGGGGGTACGGGCACGGTCCGGCGTACGTGAGACTGATCCAGCGTGAGACGAACGCGGCGCTGGCCAACGCGGGTTGTGGCTACGAGGGGGCCGTGATCAGCCTGGCTCCCGTGGCGAGCGGCGACCGGTGCGGACAGTGGCGGCTCGACCAGCGCGGGAACGGGTACGTCAGCCTGACCAACCGGTACAGCAACAAGGTCGCCGAGGTCGCGGCCTGCGTGAACGCCGACGGCGCCGCGGTCGCCCAGTGGGGCTGGCTCGCCAACGACTGCCAGCGCTTCCGGCTGGTCGCCACCGCGGACGGCTGGTCCCGGATCGTCAATCCGCTCGCCGGGCGGGCACTCCGGCCGGCCGTCTGCGCGACCGGCGCGGCCGTGCAGACCTGGGCGACCGGGGACTGCCAGGAGTTCCGGCTCGAACCGGTCGGCGACGTGCTGCTCACCGACCCGGCGAACACCCGGCTGATCGGGAAGCGGTGGCGATTCGTCACCACGACCGGCGGATGGTACAAAGTCCTCGATACCGCGACGAAGCGGTCGATGGACGGCACCGAGTGGCGGATCGAGGCCGCGGGTGACGCCTACCGGCTGGTCGCGCGGACCGGCGCCGTACGCGAGGTGCTGCTCGTGACTCCGTGATCGTCCGGCCGCTCGGCGATCACGGTGCCGGGGTCCTGGCCGGGAACCAGGACCCCGGCAACTACCATTCCCACCATGTCGGCCCGTGAGATCATCGACCGTGTCCGGGCCGGAACCCTCGATCACGAGGCGGCCCTGGACGCGCTGACCGGTACCCCCGCCGCCGAGACCGACGCCGTCCTGCGGGCCGCACTGACCGGCGAGTTCGACCGGCTCTTCGGGAACGGCTGGCAACCCCTCGAACTGCACCGGGTGGTGGCGCGCCGGGGTGATCCCCTGCAGGCGCGCCTGGTCGCGGAGGCGGCCGCCGCGTTCCTCGCCGGGAAGGCCCCGGTCGACCCGGCCTGGCGCGCGGAGAGCGACGCCCTGCAGCTCAGGGATCAGCGCAAGACGGACCGGATCGCGCTGCTCGACGCCGCGCTGGGGCTGCTGGACGAACTCCGGCGGCTCCCGGCTATCGAGACGCTGATCCCGCCGCCCGGGACGCCCTCGACCACCGTCCACCACCACGCCGACCGGCGGGTGCTCGACAAGGTCCGGGCGCTGCTGGCGAAGGCCGAGGCGACCGACTTCCCGGCCGAGGCCGAGTCGTACAGCGCCAAGGCCCAGGAGCTGATCGCGCGCTACCGGATCGAGGAGGTCACCGCACCTGCCGTGGACGTCACGCCGTTCGCCCGGCGGATCGGCGTGGACCATCCGTACGAGAACGAGAAGGCGGCCCTGCTCGACGCGGTGGCGAAGGCCAACACCTGCCGCACGGTCTGGTCGCCGGAGCTGGCGTTCAGCACGGTCTTCGGCTTCGACACGGACATCGACGCCGTCGAGCTGCTCTACACGTCCCTGCTGGTCCAGGCGAGCCGGGCGATGACCCGCGACGAGCCGGCCAAGGGCAAGGCCAGGATCAAGGCCTTCCGCAGATCCTTCCTCATCGCGTACGCCGGACGGATCGGCGAACGACTCCGGCAGGCCACCGACCGGGAGCTCTCCGGGCACGACGACCTGCTCCCGGTGCTGCGCAATCGCGAGGTCCAGGTGCACGAGGCGATGGACCGGGCCTTCCCGCACACGGTCCGGGTCCGGAGCAGCCGGGTCGACAGCATGGAGGGCTGGGAGTCCGGACGGGCCGCCGCAGACGAGGCGAACCTGCGCTGATTTCGGGCATTTCACCAGGTGGGACCGGGTATCGCGGCCGGTTGGTACGGTCTCCCGCATGGGTCTCTGGGACAAGATCAAGGGCGAGCTGGTCGACATCATCGAGTGGCTCGACGACAGTCGGGACACCATCGTCTGGCGCTTCCCGCGGTACCAGAACGAGATCAAGATGGGCGCCAAGCTCGTCGTCCGCGAATCGCAGACCGCGGTCTTCGTCGACGAGGGCCGGATCGCCGACGTCTTCCCGCCCGGCACCCACACCCTGACCACACAGAACCTGCCGGTCCTGTCGACCCTCAAGGGCTGGAAGTACGGCTTCGACTCCCCGTGGAAGTCCGAGGTCTACTTCGTGAACACCCGGCAGTTCACCGACATGAAGTGGGGCACGCAGAACCCGGTGATGGTCCGCGACCCCGAGTTCGGCGCGGTCCGGCTCCGGGCGTTCGGCACCTTCGCGATGCGCGTCTGCGACCCGGCCCGGCTGCTCACCGAGCTCGTCGGCACCGACCCGCAGTTCCGTACCGGCGAGGTTCAGGAGTATCTCCGGCAGCTGGTCGTGGGGCACCTGGGCAGCGCGCTCGCCACGGCCGGCGTACCGATGCTGGACCTGGCGGCGAAGCAGGTGGCGATCGGCGCGACGCTCTCCGCCGTGCTCACCGACGAGCTGGCGCCGTCCGGCATCGCCATCCCCCGGTTCGTCATCGAGAACATCTCGGTGCCACCCGAGGTCGAGCAGGCCCTGGACAAGCGCACCTCGATGGGCGTGGTCGGGAACCTGGACGCGTACACGAAGTTCCAGACCGCGAACGCGATCGAGGACGCCGCGAACAACCAGGGCGGCGCGGGCGAGGCGTTCGGGATCGGGCTGGGGATGGCCGCCGGGCAGCGCGCCGCCGCGGCCTCCGCACCGGCATCCGCACCCGCGCCTCCGCCCATGCCGCCGCCGTTGCCCGCCGGAGACTGGTTCGCGGCGATCGGCGGGCAGCAGCAGGGCCCGTTCGACGTCGCCGCGCTGACCGGGCATGCCACCGCCGGGCGGCTCACCAGGGAGACGCTGGTCTGGCGCAACGGCATGACCGGCTGGACCGCGGCCGGGCAGGTCGCCGAGATCGCGAGCGTCTTCGCCGCCGTGCCGCCGCCGCTGCCCCCGCAGGCATGACCCCGTGTTCCGGGTGCGGGGCGAGCGTCGAGTTCGCGCCCGGCACCACCGTGCTGACCTGCCCCTACTGCGGGGCGCAGACCGCGATCGCCCCCGCCGAACGGGCCGTCCGGGAGCACTCCTGGGCCGGGTTCGCCGGTCTCCCCCGCAAGCCGGTCGCCACCCTCGCGCCGTACTCCTTCACCTGCCGGGGCTGCGGCGCGGTCACCCAGAGCGACAAGATCTCCAGTCGCTGCCAGTTCTGCGCCGCGCCGCTGGTCGCCGACGTCACCACCGGCGAGCAGGTCGTCCCGGAGGCGGTGCTGCCGTTCGCGGTGGACCGGGCGGCGCTGCGCACGGCACTGCGCGGGTGGGCGTCGTCCCGCTGGTTCGCGCCGAACAGTCTGAAGCGGGTCACCGAGGCGGAGTCGTCGCACAGCTCCTACCTGCCGCATTGGACGTACGATGCCCGCACCGTCTCGCAATATCGGGGTGAGCGCGGCGAGCACTACTGGGTCGAGGAGCAGTACCGGGAGAACGGCGAGACGAAGACCCGCAGCGTACGGAAGACCCGCTGGTACCCGGCCTCGGGCACGGTGGCCCGGGACTTCGACGACGTGCTGGTCGCCGGTACCACCCGGATCATGCCGGAGCACCTGGACGATCTGGAGCCGTGGCCGCTGGCCGACGCGGAACCGTACCGCCCGGAGTTCCTGGCCGGCCACGAGACGCTCCGCTACGACGTCGAGCCGGAGACCGGCCTGGGCACCGCGCAGTCCCGGATGGCCACGGTCATCACCGGCGACTGCCGCCACGACATCGGCGGCGACGAGCAGCGGGTGACGTCGGTGGAGACCGCGTACTCCGACGTCACCTTCAAGCTGATGCTGCTACCTGTCTGGATCGCGTGTTACCTGCACGCCGGCCGCACGTACAACGTCATCGTCAACGGCCGCACCGCCGAGGTCAGCGGCGAGCGCCCGTACAGCAAGGCCAAGATCGCCGCCGCGGTCACCGCCACCCTCCTGCTGCTCGCCACCATCCTGATCGCGATCCAGCTGAACCGCTCCTGACCGCGTCAGGCGACGCGCACGGTGATCGGCCCCCGCGAGACGACGACGGCGACCCCGGCACCGAGCACCACGGCGTAGGCGCGCAGCGTGTCCAGGCTGATGAGTGGCTAGCCGCCGGACTCGTCGGTTTCGGCGCCCTCGGGGACCGTGTCGTCGTCGCGGGAGTCGAGCCAGCCGTGCGGGAGGGAGACCTTGCCCGGGGCGTTGACGCGGCCGCGGGGCTGGCCGAGCGTGTCGGGTGGGAACGGGATCGACGGGTCGAGCTGGGCCAGCAGGTCGTCGAGCTCGGCCAAGGAGGAGATCATCGCGAGGCTGCGGCGCAGGTCGCCGCCGACCGGGAAGCCCTTCAGGTACCACGCCACGTGCTTGCGGAAGTCGGCGCAGCCGTGCTTCTCGTCCTCCAGGGCCTCGACCAGGAGCTGGGCGTGGCGGGCCAGGATCTTCGCGACCTCGCCGAGGGTGGGCAGCACCGGCTGGTACGCCTCCCCCTGGGTGAACGCGGCCTCCAGGTCGGCGAAGAGCCACGGGCGGCCCAGGCAGCCCCGGCCGACCACCACGCCGTCGACGCCGGTGTGCGCGACCATCCGGAGTGCGTCGGAGCCCTCCCAGATGTCGCCGTTGCCGAGCACCGGCACGTCGAGGGCCTGCTTGAGGGTGGCGATCGCGTCCCAGTCGGCCTTGCCCGAGTACCGCTGCTCGGCGGTCCGGGCGTGCAGCGCGACCGCGGCGACACCCGCGTCCTGGGCGGCCAGCCCGGCCTCGACGTACGTCAAATGGTCTTCATCGATGCCTTTGCGCATTTTGATCGTCAGCGGGATCCCGTAGGGCTTCGCCGCGTCGACGGCCTGCTTGACGATGCGGCCGAAGAGCTTGCGGCGCCAGGGCAGCGCCGAACCGCCGCCGCGGCGGGTGACCTTCGGGACCGGGCAGCCGAAGTTCAGGTCGACGTGGTCGGCCAGGTCGTTCTCGCCGATCATGCGGACCGCGGCGGCCGTGACGTCCGGGTCGACGCCGTAGAGCTGCAGGCTGCGGAACCCCTCGTCCTCGGCGAACGCGATCATCTTGAGCGTCTTGGGGATCCGTTCGACCAGCGCCCGGGTCGTGATCATCTCGCAGACGTAGACACCACCGCCCTGCTCACGGCAGAGGCGCCGGAACGCCACGTTGGTGATCCCGGCCATCGGGGCGAGCACGACGGGCGGGTTCACGGCGTGAGAGCCGAGCAGGAGCGGTGCGGTCACGCGCTCTAGGGTGACACGCCCGATGCCGATGCTCCGAATCGCGCCCACGTCAGGAGACGGGGCACTGCCCGGGAAGGATGCCGGTCCGGCAGCCACGCTCGATCCATGCCTGACTGACCGGACGGATCCCGCCGGCGAGCGCGAGAGCTGTCGCCGGAAAGGGCACCGTCCCATCGTGCGCCAGCATCGGCGCCGAAGACCCCGGTCGCCTCTGCCGCCACGGCACGCTGCCGGGGTCACTGTTCTCTCGGCCGGATCACTCTGGTCGCGCGACTAGGCAACGGTCGGGGTGTGGCACCCCTCGTGGTCTGGCAGAGTCGACGACATGCGCGAGGTCGATGGCGTGACGGAACGGGAGAGTGGGCCGCGGCGGCTGGTGGCGGTGTTCGCGTCGCCGGTGGCGGAGATGCTGGGGCGGTTCGGGGTGGAGCTGGGGTTCGCCGTCGTGGTGGTCGAGCCGGACGCGGCGCGGCTGGACGGGACGCCCCGGCCGCACGGGGACCGGCTGGTCAGCGATCTGTGGGCGGCGGAGGCGGACGAGCACACGGACGTGCTGGTCACCGATCATCATCGAGCCGAGATCGGGACCCTGCTGCAGCAGGCACTGAGCGGGACGTCGCGGTGGATCGGGATCCTCGGGAACCCCCGGCACGAGGGGCCGCACGTCGCGGCGCTGCGCGAGCTGGGCGTACCGGAGGAGGAGATCGGGCGGGTGCACCGCCCGGTCGGCCTGAACATCGGCTCGCGCACCCCGGCCGAGATCGCCGTGGCGACCCTGGCCGGGTTGATCGCGGACCGCAACGGACGACCCGGTGGTTTCGCTTTCTGATCAGCGCAACCACAGTCGCATTTCGCCCGTCGATGACGAGAGTGCCGAAAACGGCGAGCGAAGCGGGGCCGTTTTCGGTGCTCTCGTCATCGACTCAAAGGGCGAAACGCAGCCGAGCGGAGCGAGGCGATCAGGCTCAGCTCAGCAACCCGGCAGGCGCTTGATCAGGTAGTCCTCGATCTGGCTGAGGGAGACCCGCTCCTGCTTCATGGTGTCGCGGTCGCGGACCGTCACGGCGTCGTCGGTCAGCGTGTCGAAGTCGACCGTGACGCAGAACGGGGTGCCGATCTCGTCCTGGCGGCGATAGCGGCGGCCGATCGCCTGCGAGTCGTCGAACTCGACGATCCAGCGCTTGCGCAGGTCGGCGGCGAGACCCTTGGCCTTCGGCGAGAGCTCCGGGTTGCGCGAGAGCGGCAGCACGGCGACCTTGACCGGGGCGAGCCGGGGGTCGAACCGCATGACCGTGCGCTTGTCGACGCCGCCCTTGGTGTTCGGCGCCTCGTCCTCGTCGTACGCCTCGAGCAGGAAGGCCAGCACCGCGCGGGTGAGACCGGCCGCGGGCTCGATGACGTAGGGCACCCAGCGCTCGCCCTTCTCCTGGTCGAAGAAGGAGAGGTCGACGCCGGAGTGCTTGGAGTGCGTCGAGAGGTCGAAGTCGGTCCGGTTCGCGATGCCCTCGAGCTCGGCGAACTCGTTCCCGCCGAACTGGAAGCGGTACTCGATGTCGACGGTCCGCTTCGAGTAGTGCGAGAGCTTCTCCTTGGCGTGCTCGTAGAAGCGCAGGTTCGCCTCGGAGAGCCCCAGGTCGAGGTACCAGTTCCAGCGCTGCTGCAGCCAGTACTCGTGCCACTCCTCGTCGCTGCCCGGCGGGACGAAGAACTCCATCTCCATCTGCTCGAACTCACGCGTACGGAAGATGAAGTTGCCCGGAGTGATCTCGTTCCGGAAGCTCTTGCCGATCTGCGCGATGCCGAACGGCGGCTTCTTGCGGGCCGCGGTCGCCACGTTGTTGTAGTTGACGAAGATGCCCTGGGCGGTCTCGGGCCGCAGGTAGTGCAGGCCGTCGGCGCTCTCGGTCGGGCCGAGGTAGGTCTTCATCAGGCCGTTGAACATCTTCGGCTCGGTGAAGGTGCCCTTGTTGCCGCAGTTCGGGCAGTTCATCTCCTGCAGCGAGGCGGGCGGGTTGCCGTGCTTCGCCTCGTACGCCTCCTCCAGGTGGTCGGCCCGGAAGCGCTTGTGGCAGGACTGGCACTCGGTCAGCGGGTCGACGAACGCGTCCAGGTGGCCCGAGGCGGCCCAGACGTCGCGGGACAGGATCACCGCGGAGTCGAGACCGACGATGTCGTCCCGCTGCTGGACCATCGTCCGCCACCACTGGCGGCGGACGTTCTCCTTCAACTCGACGCCCAGCGGACCGTAGTCCCACGCCGAACGGGTTCCTCCGTAGATCTCGCTGGAGGGGAAGACGAAGCCACGGCGCTTGGCCAGGCTGACGACGCTGTCGATGCGATCGGCGGGCATGTTCCTCCTACGCCGGCTGGGTGTCGGCGGGGACATTCGTAGTGGTTCGGACGAGAAGCGAGATTACTCCCCGAGGTCGCACACCTCGAACTCGCCCGTGCTCTCGTCCTGCCCCAGACGGGCGCTCAGGTGCGCGGTGTCGCCGTCCGCGTAGGTGACGTCGACCGGCACGTGCAGCGTGGTCATGTCCAGGTCACCGACCTGGTACGCGGTGACCTTCTCGGTGAGCGCCATCCGCTGCGCGTACGCGGTGGACGACTCGCCGGCCCGGGCCTCGGCGCAGAGCAGACCGTACGCCCGGCCGAACTCGCGGGCCTGCACGGCGTCCATGTAGTCGGTCACGGCCGCGTCGGCGCGCTCGCCGAGCGACCCGCTCAGCGAGGTGCCCAGGCCGATCACCGCGGCCAGGCCGCCGCCGCAGACCAGCAGCACCACGCCGCCGCCGATGCCGAACCCCAGCCCGATCCGGCGGCCGCGACCCTCGACGGGTGGCGCGGGGAAGGGCGGGTGGACACCAGGGCCGGGCGGCGGCGGAGGGGGCGCCTGAGTGTTCATGTTTTCCAGCCTAGTGCTCAGCGCCACGGCTCGGCCGCGCGGTCGCTGGCGGTCACCTCGACCTCGGCGCCCGGCTCGGCGCTCGCCAGCGTCTCGAACGCGGAGGGCTCGTCGAGCGCGGTGGCGAGCAGCGGCGTCGCGTGCACCTTCACATCGAACGCCCCGAGCGCGCGACGGTAGGCTCCCACCGACTCCCACTCGGTGACCAGGGTCCAATGGGTGGTGTCCTCCAGGGCCCGGGTGAGCCGGCCGGAGCGGTAGCCGTGGCACTGCGCCAGGGCGGCGAGCGCGGCGTGCGCCCGCGCGAGGAAGCCGTCCTGCGTGTCATCCGGCACCAGGAAGCGGTTGAGCACCAGCATGTGACGAGGGTACGCAGTCCGACAGGAGCGCTTGTGACACCGTCCGACCCGTTTCTCCGGCGCCTGGCCCGGGTGAGTCCGACCACGGCGTTCGCGATCGCGCTGGCCCTGCTCCTGGCCGGGCTCTTCCTGCCGGGCGTGGTCGGCGCGCTGCTGCTCGCGGTGCTGGCGGTGGCCCTGGGCACGCTGACCTTCACCACCTGGCCGGTCCAGTCCCCGATCACCAGGACGGTGCGCCTGGTGCTGTTGAGCCTGCTGATCGTCGCGGTGGTCAGCAAGGCGGTGTAGAACCCATGCGCTTTTGACAATCATTGTCATTCTCGACGACAGTGGATGGCATGATGCGCCGTCTGCTCCCCGCCCTGCTCCTGCTGGCCGCTCTCGCCGGCTGCGGTGAGCGGGCCGCGGAGGACGGGAAGATCCACGTCGTGGCGGCGTTCTACCCCCTGCAGTTCATCAGCGAACGGGTCGGAGGGGACGCGGTGTCGGTCACGAACCTCACCAAGGCGGGCGCCGAGCCGCACGACGTCGAACTCAACCCGCGGCAGGTCGCCGAGATCAGCGACGCCGGGCTGGTCGTCTACCTGAACGGGTTCCAGCCCGCCGTGGACGACGCGGTGAAACAGGACGCCTCCGACGACCGGACGTACGACGTCTCCACCGCGGTGACCCTGCTGAAGTCCACCGACAGCGAGGAGGGGACCAGCACCGACCCGCACGTCTGGCTGGACCCGGCCCGCCTCGCGAGCATCGCCGACGAGCTCGCCGTCCGCCTCGGGCAGGTCGACCCGGAGCACGCGGCCACGTACACCGCCAACGCCGCCACCCTGCACACCGAGCTGAACGCGCTGGACGCGGAGTACGCCGGCACGCTGAAGACCTGTGTCCGGCACGAGCTGGTGACCAGCCACACCGCGTTCCACTACCTGGCCGACCGGTACGGCCTGACCCAGATCGGGATCACCGGCATCGACCCCGAGGCCGAGCCGTCGCCGCGCCGGCTCGCCGAGGTGGCCGCCGAGGCGAAGCGGACCGGCACCACCACGATCTTCTTCGAGACCCTGGTCAGCCCGAAGGTGGCCGAGACCATCGCCCGCGAGGTGGGTGCCGTGACGGCGGTCCTGGACCCGCTGGAGGGCCTGACCGACACGAGCGCGGACTACTTCTCCGTGATGCGGACCAACCTGTCGACGCTCAGCACGGCGTTGGAGTGCTCGTCATGACCGACTGCACCGATCGGCACCCCGCCGAGCCGCCCGACGGCCCCGGACACGAGGGCCGCAGGGGCATGACAAAGGAGGGCCCAGCGTGATGAGCAGCGTGATCGAGGTACGCCACGCGGCGGCCGGATACGACGGCCGGGAGATCCTCCGGGACGTCTCGCTCACCGTCGATCCCGGCGAGGTGGTCGCGGTGCTCGGCGCCAACGGCTCCGGCAAGTCGACCCTGATCCGCACGGTTCTCGGCCTGGTTCCGCTGCGTCGTGGCGAGATAGACCTCTTCGGTACGCCGCAACGCCGCTTCCGGGACTGGAAGAGGATCGGGTACGTCCCGCAGCGGCTCGGGGCGGGCAGCGGCGTACCGGCGACCGTGGGTGAGGTGGTGGCCTCCGGGCGGCTCGCCCGGCGCGGCTTCTTCCGGCTGCCCGGCGCCGCCGACCGGGCCGCCGTCCGGGACGCCCTGGAGTCGGTCGGTCTGCTCGACCGGATCGGCGACCCGGTGGCCACCCTCTCCGGCGGCCAGCAGCAGCGCACCCTGATCGCGCGGGCGCTGGCCGGCAAGCCCGACCTGCTGGTGCTGGACGAGCCGAACGCCGGGGTGGACCAGTCCAGCCAGGAGGCGTTCGCGGCGGCGCTGACCGGGTTCGCGGCGGACGGCGGCACGATCCTGCTGATCCTGCACGAGCTGGGACCGCTGCGGCCGCTGATCGGGCGGTCCGTGGTCGTGCACGACGGGACGATCGCGTACCGGGGGCCGTCGCCGGAGCCGGCCGGGCACCACGCCGAGCCGGGACACGACCACGTGCACCCGCACGCCGACGAGGCCAAGGCCGGCATCTGTGAATGGGCACCGACCGAGGGGACGAAGGCGTACTGATGGACCTGCTCGCGTACCCCTTCATGCTGCGTGCCCTCGCCGGCGCGCTGATCATCGGCCTGGCCGCACCCGCGCTCGGCATCTACCTGGTCCAGCGCCGGCTCTCGCTGATCGGCGACGGGATCGGCCACGTGGCGCTGACCGGCGTCGGCGTCGGCCTGCTCACCCACCAGTCGCCGGTACTCACCGCGGTCCTGGTCTCGGTGGCCGGCGCGGTCGCGGTGGAGCTGGTCCGCGAGCGTGGCCGCACCTCCGGTGACCTGGCGCTGGCACTGCTCTTCTACGGCGGCATCGCGGGCGGCGTGGTGCTGGTCGGCCTCTCCGACGACAGCAGCAACGCCAACCTGATGCAGTACCTCTTCGGGTCGCTGATCACCACCTCGCCGCAGGACATCACGGTCATCGGCGCGCTGGGCGCACTGGTCCTGGCTGCCATGCTCGTCTTCCGTCCGGCCCTCTTCGCCCTCTGCAACGACGAGGAGTACGCCCGGGTCAGCGGACTCCCCGTGCGTACCCTGAACCTGCTGCTGGCGGTGACCACCGCCGTGACCGTCACGATCGCCATGCGCACCGTCGGCCTGCTCCTGGTCTCTGCCCTGATGGTGGTCCCGGTCGCCGCGGCGCAGCAGGTCACCCGGGGGTTCCGGGCGACCATGGGGCTGGCCATGCTGATCGGCCTGCTCTCGGCCGGCACCGGGGTGGTCGTCTCCGGCGAGATCGACACCGCGCCGGGCGCCACCACGGTCCTGATCGCGCTCGTCGCGTTCCTCATCACCACCGCGGTCAGTGCCCTCTGGCATCGGCCGCGGCACCGTCAGGTCACGCCCGCGAACGAGGTGGAGCCCCCCGATGTCGTGCTGCACAACTCCTGATCACGTACGGGTTGTACGGTTGGCGGCACCATGACGGCCACCGGTTACGAGGCGTACGAGGCGGCGGGCGCGCTGCTGCGGGCGCTCTCCGCGCCGATCCGCGTCGCCATCGTCGCGCAGCTCGGCACGGGCGAGCAGTGCGTGCACGACTTGGTAGCACAGCTCGGCGCCCCACAGCCGCTGGTCTCCCAGCACCTTCGCGTGCTGCGGGGGGCCGGCGTGGTGCGGGGTGTCCGGCGCGGACGCGAGATCGCATACTCCCTGGTGGACGAACACGTCGCGCACATCGTCGCCGACGCCGTCAGCCATTCGAGGGAGAGCCGATCGTGAACCCCGACAGCAGCGGGCAGCGGAACACCAAGCAGCGCAGCGCGGTCAGCGCCGTGCTGGCCGAGACCGAGGGCTTCCACAGCGCCCAGGACCTGCACGCGATGCTGCGGGAACGCGGCGAACGGGTCGGTCTGACCACGGTGTACCGGACGCTGCAGGGGCTCGCCGACGCCGGCGAGATCGACGTGATGCGGCCGCCCGGCGGCGAGCACCTGTACCGGCGGTGCAGCCAGGGCCATCACCACCACCTGGTGTGCCGGTCGTGCGGCCGTACGGTCGAGGTGGCCGGCCCCGCGGTGGAGTCGTGGGCGGACAAGGTCGCCGGTCAGCACGGCTTCGTCGACGTCTCGCACACGCTCGAGATCTTCGGCACCTGCCCGGAGTGCGCCGCGAAGTCCTGAGGCCTCCGCCCGGAGTGCGCCGCGAAAGCCTGAGTGGAAAGCTTCCGGATGTGAAGCTGAAGCTTTATGCCGACCGCATGCCGCGTGCCATCCGCCAACTCGTCACCGACATCCTCGTCGTCGTCTGGGTCTATGCCTGGATCAAGGTCGCCCTCTGGGTGCACGACGTGGTGGAGAAGCTCGCCGTGCCGGGCCAGAAGCTGGAGAGCGCCGGCAGCGGCATCGCCGACAACCTGGCCGAGGCCGGCAGCAAGGTGGGCCGGGTGCCGCTGGTCGGCGACGAGCTCACCAAGCCGTTCACCGGGGCCGCCGACGCGGCCCGCTCGCTCGCCGACGCCGGTCAGCAGCAGCAGCAGGAGTACGTCGACCAGCTGGCCCTGATCCTGCCGCTGATGGCGATCGCGGTGCCGCTCGCGCTGGTGCTCTTCCTCTGGCTGCCGCTGCGGCTGCGCTGGATCCGCCGGGCCGCCGTCGCCGCCGCGGTCCGCGACGAGCCCGCCGGGCGGGACCTGCTGGCGCTCCGCGCGCTGACCAGCCGCCCGCTGAACGAGCTGGCCCGGCTCGGCCCGGACATCGCGCAGAGCTGGCGCTCCGGCGATCCCGCCGCGGTCGACGCCCTCGCCGAACTCGAGCTCAAGCGCCTGGGTCTACGCCGCCGGGCGTGACCGGGGTGTCCTCGAGGGAGAACCCGTCGCTCTCCTCGTCCGCCGCCCAGTTACGGTGCACGAAGGGCAGCAGCGCCCAGAAGGTGAGGAACCACCCACCGGTCACCACCGCGACCACGATCGCCCACCGCAGGTCGAGCACGTAGTCGGTGATCAGCAGGACACTGCTCACCATCGAGACCAGCATGAACGCGAGCCCGGCGGTCGCCATCCGGTGGGCGTACCGGACCAGTTCCGGCTTGCGGCCCTGCCGGAAGAGCGCGCGGTGGAAGGCGACCGGCGAGATGATCAGCGCGGCGGCGAAGGCCGCGCTGATCAGCGCCACCAGGTAGACGTCCCGCTGGAGGTCGGTGGTCTTCGGGAAGCCGTTGGCGAACGGGATGGTCAGCAGGAAGGCGAAGAGGATCTGGATGCCGGTCTGCGCCACACGCAGTTCCTGGAGCAGGTCGGCGAAGTTGCGGTCCCAGCGTTGCTTCTCGGTCTCATGCGACGAGGAGGCCATGGTCCGACAGCCTTCCCCGATGATCACATGGTCAAACGCCGATGCGTGCCAGCACCGCGCCGGCCAGCTCGCGCGGCGCCTGCTCGGGGATCCAGTGGCTGACCCCGCGCATCGCGACGAGCCGGTAGTCGGCGCGCACCCAGTCGGCGGTCCGGAGCGCCGCGGTCGGCCCGACCACGCCGTCCCGATCGCTCCAGACGTACGTGGTCGGCACGGTGATCTCGCCCAGTACGGCCATGTCCTCGCTGCGGAACGCGCGGTACCAGTTCAGCCCGCCGGTCAGCCGGCCCGGGTCGTCGCGCACGGCGCCGGCGTAGAGCGCGGCCCGGGCACCCACCGGCCGCAGCAACCCTCGGAGCGCGGCGGCGTTCCGGGCGAGGAACAGGCGCTCCGCGACCCGTGAGCCGAAGACCGGGAAGTACCAGAGACGGGCCTTCTGGCTCGGGCGTACCCGAAGAGCCAGAAGCATGGCCCGCGGATGCGGGACCGAGACCGCGGTCAGCGTGCGCACCCGCTCCGGATGCCGGCCGGCCAGCAGCCACGCCACCTGAGCGCCCCAGTCGTGCCCGACCACTTGCGCGGACGCGATGCCGAGAGTGTCCAGTACCGCGAGCGCGTCGGCCGCCGGCTCGTGCAGCCGGTACGCCTCGACCTGCGCCGGACGGGCGCCGGGTGAGGTGCCGCGCTGGTCCATCGCGTACGTCCGCAGCCCCGCCGCGTGCAGCCGGGGCAGGATCAGGTCGAACTCACGGTGATCCTGCGGGAAGCCGTGCAGCAGAAGCACCGGCTGCCCGTCCTCCGGACCACCGACATGCACGTCGAACGTCAGTCCCCGCGCCGTGACCTGCATGAGGTTCGCCACCTTCTCCCGTACCCCGACCAGGTGTTACTTTTCATCGAAACATATTCAACGATGTTTGTTCGCGACGGCGAGGACCATCTGCATCGCTCACGCGACGCGCGGGTCGAGGTGGGTCGCGAAGAAAACATCGCTCCGACAGGGGAGCGCACCGCGCTGAGAGTGCGGCCGGTTCACGAAACGGCCGCAGACCCTCGGACCTGATCTGGGTAATGCCAGCGCAGGGAGCATGGAGGCAGTCATGAAAGGCAATAGCTGGCGCACGATCGACATCGTGATCGCCTCGATCATCGCGGTCGCGTTCGGCGTGATCTTCTGGGCCTGGAACACGGTCTGGAGCGTCACCTCCGGCGCGTTCGCCTTCTTCCCGCCGGCGCAGACGCTGCTCTACGGCGTCTGGCTGCTGCCCGCGGTCCTCTCCGCCCTGATCATCCGTAAACCGGGCGCGTCGATCTACACCGAGACGGTGGCCGCGCTGATCTCGGCACTCCTCGGCGACCAGTGGGGTGCCATGGTCATCCCGCAGGGGCTGGTCCAGGGCCTCGGCGCCGAACTGGCCTTCGCGGCGCTGCGCTACCGGTCGTACCGGCTGCCCACCGCGCTGCTGGCCGGCGCACTGACCGGGCTCAGCGCGGCGGTCTTCGACTTCTTCGCCTGGAACTCCGAGTACGCGCTCTGGGACTACCGCGTCCCGTACGCGGCGATCACCGTGGTCAGCGCGACGGTCGTGGCCGGCCTGGGCGCGTGGGCGCTGGTCCGGGCGCTCGCGCCGACCGGTGTGCTGGACCGCTTCGAGGCGGGCCGCGAGCGGGCGCTCATCTAGACCGCCATGAGCGACGTCGCGATCCGCGGCTTCGGCTGGCGGCACGCCGGTCGCCGCGCCTGGGCGGTCCGCGGTCTGGACCTGCACGTCCGGCACGGCGAGCGAGTGCTGCTGCTGGGTCCCTCCGGGGCCGGCAAGAGCACCCTGCTCGCCGCGCTGGCCGGGCTGCTGCCCGAGGACTCCGGCGAGTCCGAGGGCACCGTCGAGATCGACGGGCTCGACGCGCGCAAGGCCCGCGACCGGGTCGGCGTCGTCTTCCAGGACCCGCAGACCCAGCTGATCATGGAGCGTAGCGGCGACGACGTGGCGTTCGGGCTGGAGAACCGGGGCGTGCCGGGCGGCGACATCTGGCCGCGGGTGTCGGACGCGCTGGACCGGGTCGGGTTCCCGTACCCGATCAACCGCTCGACCACCGCCCTCTCCGGCGGCGAGGCGCAGCGTCTGGCCCTCGCCGGTGTCCTGGCGACCCGGCCGGGGCTGCTGCTCCTGGACGAGCCGACCGCCAACCTGGACCCGGCCGGCGCCGAGCTGGTACGCGAGGCGGTCGGGCGCGCGTGCGGCCCGGAGACCACTCTGATCCTCGTCGAGCACCGGGTGGCCGAGTCGTTGCCGCTGGTGGACCGGGTGGTGGTGCTGGAGCCCGGCGGCGGGGTGCGTGCCGACGGCGCGCCCGAGCTCGTGTTCGCCGCCTACGGCGACCGGCTGGCCGAGGAGGGCGTCTGGGTCCCCGGTTTCACCGCCATCACCCCCTTGCGTTCAACCCCCTCTCCGGTACGATCGCCGCTCCTGACCGCCGAGCAGACGGCGTACACGCATCGGCTTCCGCCGGTCTCGCTGAGCTGTGGCGCCGGTGAGGTGCTCGCCGTGACCGGCCCCAACGGCGCCGGCAAGTCCACCCTCGCCCTGCTGCTCGGCGGGCTGCTCGCGCCCACCTCGGGACGGATCACGGTCGGCGACGAGAAACGGCCGCCGCACCGCTGGCGAGCGTCCACACTGGCCGGGCGGATCGGCTCGGTCTTCCAGAACCCGGAGCACCAGTTCGTCACCGGGCGGGTCGCCGACGAGCTCGCCCTCGGCCCGCGCCGGCTCGGCCGCTCCACCGCCGAGGTCACCCGGATCGTGGACGGGCTGCTGGACCGGCTCCGGCTCGCGCCTCTCGCCGGGGCGAACCCGTACACGCTCTCCGGCGGCGAGGCCCGGCGGCTCAGCGTCGCCACCGCGCTGGCGACCGCGCCACGGCTGCTCGTGCTCGACGAGCCCACGTTCGGTCAGGACCGGCGGACCTGGCGGGAACTGGTCGCGCTGCTGGCGGAGCTGCGCGACGAGGGGCACGGCATCGTCGCGGTCACCCATGACACCGCCTTCTCCCGTACGCTCGCCGACCGCACCCTGGCCCTCGGAGAGCCCTCACCCGACCCACTGCCCCGACGGCGGCGCCGGTGACACGCCCGCTCCCACCGGCTCCACGCCTTCTCTCAGCAGCCCCGCGCCTCTTCTCACCGGCCCGGCGGCTCCCGTGACACCCGTACCCCCGCTGGCCCGGCGGAACCCGGTCGCCAAACTCGGTGCCGCGCTGCTCTTCGCCCTCCCGTTGATCGCGACGGTCGACCCGCTCACCCCGGCCCTGGCGCTCGCCGTCGAGCTGACGGTCATCCCCTTCTCCGGCGTACGCCCGTCCCTGCTCGCCCGCCGTGCCTGGCCGCTCCTGATCGCGGCCGCCGGAGTGCTGATCAGCATGCTGCTCTTCGCCGCCGACCGGGGCGGCGACCTGCTCGCCACGGCCGGCCCGTTCGACGTCACCACCGGCGTGCTCTCCGGCGCCGCCGGGCTGACGCTGCGGATCTTCGCGGTCGCCCTGCCCGGCATCCTGGTCCTCGCCACCACCGACCCGACCGACCTGGCCGACGCGCTGGTCCAGAACGCCCGGCTCCCGGAACGCTTCGCGATCGGCGCGCTCGCCGCGTTCCGGCTGCTCCCGCTGCTCGGCCAGGAGTGGCAGACGCTCAGCCTGGCCCGGCGCGCCCGCGGTCTCGCCCCCGGCCCGCGCCTCTTCCTGACGACCGCTTTCGCACTCCTGGTCGGCGCCCTGCGACGCGGCGTACGGCTGGCCGTCGCGATGGACGCCCGCGGCTTCGACGCCGGCACGCCGCGCACCCACGCCCGGCTGCAGCGCTTCACCACCGCCGACGGCGCCCTGCTGATCGCGGCCGTCCTCCTCTCTGCCGGCATCCTGACCACGACCGCGCTGCTCGGCCTCTTCCGCCCGATCACCGGTTGACCCCGTCCGCCGAACGCCCACCGTTTCCCGGTTGGCTGGACCCCTGCATGACCGAACTCGATCAACATTCCATGATCGACCACGGGCGATCCTCACGGCTGGCGACCACGGGTGTCTCGGTCGGTCCGAGCGACCTCTGAGCGCCAGCTCACCCGGCACGGCTGGCCTTCACGGGTCACTCGGCGGGCTTGAGACACCCCGGACCACAAGCCCACCGCCCCGAGGCGCCCCGGATCGCCAGCCCGCCGCCCGCGGGCTGTAGACGCACACGCACTCTCGACGCGGACCCATGCCGCTCGCGTCCACACCAGAAAAGTAGCAGCAAGATCCACTAAACGGTATCGGTCGGACATCCGAGGGCGAAGGGCCCCGCGCTCCCCTACCTTTCCCCATGACACCGAACGACATCGATGCGTCGGCCGCCGGCTCCTACCGCCTCGGCGACCGGGCCGTTCGCCGCATGGGCTTCGGCTCGATGCGGCTCACCGTGAACCCGGAGACCGGCGCGGCGATCCGGGTTCTCCGGCGCGCCGTCGAGCTCGGCGTCGACCACATCGACACCGCCGCCTTCTACCGCACGCCGGGCGGGATCATCGACGTCGGTCCGGGACCCGTCCGGTACGCCACGGAGCTGATCCGAAACGCCCTCTCGCCGTACCCGGAAACGCTCGTGATCGCGACCAAGGTCGGCCCGAACCGCCTGCCGGACCACCGCTGGGGTGACATGGCCTCCCCGGCACTGCTGCGCCGGCAGGTCGAGGAGAACCTGCGCCTGCTCGGCGTGGACACGCTGGACCTGGTCAACCTGCGGATGGTGCGCACCGGCACCGGCACGTTCGCCGAACGGTTCGGAGCGCTCGCCGAGATGCGACTCCGCCTCGCCTGGACGCTGCATCGGGGAGAACACGTCCTCGCCATCCCGGGCACCGGCGACGTCGCCCACCTGGAGCAGAACATCGCCGCCGGCGCCCTCACGCTGCGGCCCGAGGATCTGACCGAGATCGATCAGAGCGTGTAGGTGGCGATCATCTGGCTCAGCTGCCGGATGTCCACGTTCCGCTTGAACTCCAGGCGGATCTTGCCGAGGCCGGAGTACCAGAGGTCCAGCTCGGTATCGCGGTCCAGGCTGCCCGCCGTCTCCACCGAGAAGGCCTGGATCTTGCTGTACGGCAGCGACGTGAAGTCCGTCTTCGAGCCGGTGATCCCCTGCACGTTCGCCGCGATCAGGCGCTTGTTGGTGAAGACCACGAAGTCGCGCACCGAGCGGAACGCGAACACGATCTGCTCGCCCTGGATCAGGAAGGGCGCCACCTGCGGATACAGCTCCTGCGGGTCACACGGGTTGAGCTTGAAGACGGACCCGTTGGCGAAATCGATCACGAATTGCCCCTCATCTCGGACGGACGGAACTCTCGAAGCAGCTCGGCGACGTCGGCCGCGAGCCGGTGGGTCGCCTCGATCTCGGCCTTGCGGATCGACACACTCTCGATGTTGAAGCCGTAGGGCAAGCCCAGGTGCTCGCAGTAGTCCCGCAGGTCCCGCACGATGTCCAGGCACTGCCGGTACGACTCGGCCAGGGTGTCGTCCGCGTGCCGCAGCGAGTTCTCCAGCCAGCGCGGCACGTCCACGCCGAGCCACCGCAGGAACTCCAGCGTCCTGAGCGACCCACAGAGCGACACCGTGAAGATCACTGTCCGAGGTTGCACACCCCGCGCCCGGCACTCGTAGAAGTAGTCGGAGATCAGGTTCTTGGTCTCGTTGACGTGGTAGATCACCTGCGTGACGAAGAAGCCCACGCCGCGCTCCTGCTTGGCCAGCATCCGCAGGTGCTCGCCGTCGCGCTCACCGATCGCCACCGCGCCGAGCGGCATCTCCGGGCAGACCTCGGCGTGCAGCTCCTGGGCCCGGCGCAGGGTGGTGTGCACCTCCTTGCTGCCGCTGGACGCGCCGACGAAGACGCCGAGCACCGTCTCCGGGTCCGCGCCGCGCATCCAGTCGCGCAGCTCGTCCTCGGGGTACTTCCCCACGCACCGGTAGATCACCACCGGCAGCCTCCACCCGCCGAGCCGCTCCCGGTAGTAGCGCACCGGGTCGAGCGTGGCCAGGAACGGGAACGGCCGCTCCTGCGGGTTCCGGTCCGACTCGTCGTCGATGTCGTAGAGGATCAGGCCGTCCAGGTCCAGCCCGTCGAGGCGCTCCAGCGTGAGCCGGGCGATCTCCTTGACCCGCTCCTCGGGATGGCTCCGCTTCGGCGGCGTGACGCTGAACAGCAGCACGCCACTGCGCGCCTCCGCCAGCAGTTGCGGTAGTCGGGCACGAGTCATGCCCCCACCCTAGGAATCAGCGGCCGGGACGGGATGCCCGCCCCCGGGTTGTCCGGGAGTCATCGATCTGCTGGAAGGATGGGGACATGCTCGTAGCGTTCTCTGTGACACCGATCGGGATCGGGGACGAGGTCGGTGACGTCGTCGCCGAGGCCGTCCGGGTGGTCCGCGAGTCGGGTCTGCCGAACCGTACCGATGCCATGTTCACCACCGTCGAGGGCGAGTGGGACGAGGTGATGGCGGTGGTCAAGAAGGCCGTGGAGGCCGTCGCCGAGCGGGCCCCACGGGTCAGCCTGTCGCTCAAGGCGGACGTCCGGCCGGGCGTGACCGGGGCGATCACCGCGAAGGTGGAGCACATCGAGCGGGTGCTGAAGCAGCCGTGAGACGCCTGGTGATGTGGGACATCGACTACACGCTGCTGCGCGGCGGCGGGGTCGCGGCGGCGGCCTGGAAGGCGGCGTTCACCGAGGTGACCGGGGTGGCCTGGCGGGACACGCCGATCTTCGGAGGCCGCACCGACCGGGACATCTGCGCCGAGGTGTTCGAGGTGCACGGGGTGACCGACTGCACGCCGGAGCGCTTCTTCGCCCGGTACGTCGAGGTGGTCCAGACCGTCCGGCACCAGTTCGCCGAGCAGGGCGAGCTGATGCCGGGCGTCCGTGCGGTGCTGACTCGGCTGAGCGGCGACCCGGGCGTGGTGCAGACCCTGGTCACCGGCAACGTCCCGGAGGTGGCCGCGGCCAAGGTGGCGGCGTTCGGGCTGGAGGGCTCGTTCGACGCCGAGGTGGGCGGGTACGGCACCGACGACAGCGTCCGGGCCACCCTGGTCCGCCGCAGTCTGGACCGGGCCCGGGCCAAGTACGGTGAGCCGTTCCAGCCCGTGGTGATCGGCGACACCGTCTACGACGTGATCGCCGCGCTGGCCAACGACGCCGTCGCGATCGGGGTCGCCACCGGCGCCACCTCGGCCGACGATCTGGCGGCCGCCGGGGCGCACGTGGTCCTGCCCGATCTGAGCGACGCCGACGCCGCCGTACGGGCGCTCACGGCGTACTCAGAAAGGGCGTAACTCGGCCGGGAAGCCGGACCACCGCAGCTCTTCCGGCAGGTGGGTGACGTCGTTGAACATGATCAGCCGCGGCTTGCGCCCCGGGAGGTAGCGGATCAGGGTCAGCCCGGTGTTGCACGAGTTGATCCCCCGCCATCGCTCGGGCGGTGCCTCCAGCGCCTCCCGGACCAGCCACGCCACCTGGAACGCGTGCGTGATCACCAGCTCGTGGATCTCGGACGGTGCCGGGCCGGTGAAGCGCGCGACCATCCGTGCCGACATCTCGGGGGCATCGGTCGGGATCCGGTCGTCGAGCTCGTCCACGGCCTCCACCGGCACGCCGGGGAAGGACTCCGCGACGATGGCGGCGGTCCGGGCCGCCCGGGGCAGCGGCCCGTGGCTGATCGCGGCGAGCGACAGGCCGGCACCGGCCAGGCGCGCGCCGAGCAGCGACGCCTGGCGCTCACCGGCCTCGGTCAGCGTGGCCTCATCGGGGGACGCCTCGGCATGCCTGGCGATCCACAGATGACGAACCGTCACGTGGGGCTGACCGGGTTCGGCAGGGCGCCACCGAAGCGCCGGTCGCGCTGGGCGTAGAGCTCGCAGGCGTACCAGAGGTGCCGGCGGTCGAAATCGGGCCAGAGCGTGTCCAGATAGACCATCTCCGCGTACGCCGACTGCCAGATCAGGTAGTTGGACGTACGCTGCTCCCCCGACGGCCGGAGGAACATGTCCACCTCGGGCACCTCGGGGTGGTAGAGGTACTTCGCGAACGTCTTCTCGTTGACCCGGTCGGCCTTGAGCTTGCCCGCCGCCACGTCCCGGGCGATCGCCGCCGCCGCGTCCGCGATCTCGGCCTGGCCGCCGTAGTTCACGCAGAACTGCAGGGTGAGCGTGGAGTTGTGCTTACTCATCTCCTCGGCGGTCTGCAGCTCGGAGATCACGCTCTTCCAGAGGCGGCCGGCCCGGCCGGACCAGACCACCCGGACACCGAGGTCGACCAGCTGGTCGCGGCGGCGGCGGATGACGTCGCGGTTGAAGCCCATCAGGAAGCGCACCTCCTCGGGCGAGCGCTTCCAGTTCTCGGTGGAGAACGCGTACGCCGAGAGGTAGGGGATGCCCATCTCGATGGCGCCCTCGACGGTGTCGAAGAGCGAGTACTCGCCCTGCTCGTGCCCCTTGGTCCGGGACAGCCCGCGCTCCTTGGCCCAGCGGCCGTTGCCGTCCATCACGATCGCCACGTGGCGCGGGATCGCGGCGGCCGGCAGCTGCGGGGGCCGGGCTCCGGAGAGGTGCGGGGTGGGCGGGCGCGGGCTCACGTGTTCAACTCCCGTCGGTCGACAAGCGGCAGCGAGCGTAGCGCCCGCTCCATGTGCCACTGCAGGTGGGCGGCGACCAGGCCGCTGCACTCCCGGCGGATCGGCGCGTCCGCGGCGTCCGCGGTCGTCCAGTCGCCGGAGGTCAGGGCGGCCATCAGGCCCAGGGTGGCCGGGTTGGGGTGCGCGGCACCGGGCGGACGGCAGTCCGGGCAGACCGCGCCGCCGGCCGGCACCGCGAAGGCGGCGTGCTGCCCCTGGTCGCCGCAGACCGCGCACTCGGTGAGCGCGGGCGCCCAGCCGGCGAAGGCCATCGCGCGCAGCAGGTACGCGTCGAGCACCAGGCTACCGGCGTGCTCACCGGCGGCGAGGGCCTTCAGCGCGCCCAGGGTGAGCTGGAAGAGCCGCAGCGAGGGCTCCCGCTCGACCGGGGTGAGCCGCTCGGCGGTCTCGCAGATGGCGCTCGCCGCGGTGTAGCGCGGGTAGTCGCCCAGCAGGTTCTTGCCGAACAGCTGGACCGCCTCGACCTGGCTGACCGAGTGCAGCGACGAGCCCAGCCCCTCGGGCGAGCCGGCCAGCTGCAGGTCGATGTGACCGAACGGCTCCAGCCGGGCGCCGAAGCGCGAGTTGATCCGGCGCACGCCACGGGCCACCGCACGCAACCGGCCGTGGCGGCGGGTCAGCAGGGTGACGATCCGGTCGCTCTCGCCCAGTTTCTGCACACGCAGCACCACCGCGTCGTCGCGGTAGAGCTGGCGTCGATATCCGGCGGGCACCCGACCATTCTGCCCGGTACCTACGACGAACCCTGACCCGGATCTCAGGGTCGACTCGGGGGCGCGTCCGGATTCCGTCGATGCGCGGACCACCTAGCGTCAGGGTCATGAAGCGTGTCGCCGTCCTCGCCCTCTCCGCTACCCTCCTTGCCGCCTGCGATGGCGTGGTCGGCGCCAAGCTGACCTACGACGACACCGAGGCGGTCAAGGTCACCGAGATCGTGCTGACCGGCGGCGCGGCGGACGTCACGGTCACCACCGACGCGGTGACCGACGGGACCCGGATCCGCCGGATCGTCCGGGGCGGCAGTGAGCCCGGCCCCTCCTACACGCTGGACGGCACCCGGCTCACCCTCGGCACCGAGTGCCAGGGGGACTGCCAGGTGTCGTACGAGATCGCCGCACCGCCCGGGGTGAACGTCCGGGGCGAGCTGGCGTACGGCGACGTCTCACTGACCGGCATCGGCACCGTCGACGTACGGCTGACCGCGGGCGACATCCACGTGGACGACGCCGGCGGCCCGGTGACCCTGAAGTCCGGCGTCGGCGACCTGACCGTGACCGGGGCGCCGAGCGCGACCCTGACGGCCACCACCGGCGATCTGCACGTACGGGACATCGCCGGCGCGGTGGACGCCCGGACCACGACCGGCGACATCGACGTGGAGATGACCACCGCCGCCTCGGTCACCGCGGTGAGCACCACCGGGGACGTCGAGGCGATCGTGCCGGGCGGGTCCTACCGGATCCGCACCGACACCGAGAGCGGCGACGTGGACGTGGCCGGCCGCGTGACGAACGACGCGAAGGCCGTGAACGTGCTCGACCTACGTACCAGCACCGGCGACCTCTCGGTCACCGGTGCTCCCTGAGAAGGCCGGGGCGGGCGAGACCGGCACCGGGACCTTCCGGCCGGGCAGCAGCGTCGCGCGCCGCCCCGCGGCCACGTCCTCGATCCAGCCGACCAGCATGATCACCACGAAGAGCAGCGCGAACACCACGGCCATCCGCCAGCCGATGCCGATCCAGCCGCGGACCGGCAGGTGGTGGTCGAGGGCGACCTGGTTGACCGCCACGATCAGGGGGATGTGCCAGAGGTAGATGCTCAGCGCCCGCGCGTTCAGCACGGTGAGCATCCGGCTCTCCCTGACCACCGGGGGCGTGGGCCAGCCGAGCGCGATCAGGATGAACGCGGTGGACCAGAGCACGTTGCCGATCGGGTTGTCGTTGAGGTCGTAACCGCGCGGCCCGGGGTGCGTCGCGATCCAGATCGCGCCCGGGATCGCCAGCCCCGCCGCCAGCTTGACCAGGGTGGCGCGGCTCAGCTTCCGCAGCATCCCGTCGTGGTGGGCGAAGCCGAGCAGCCACGCCCCGCCGTAGAGGGCCATGTCGTGCGCCACCACGTGCAGCTTCAGGTCGAAGATCTCGATCGCCAGCAGCCCGGCGAACGGGAGGAACAGCGAGACCACCGGCATCCGGCGGAAGGCCGGCAGCACGAGCGGCGAGAGCAGTACGAACCAGAGGAAGTCACGCAGGTACCAGGCGTGGCTCAGCGCGGCCATCCACCAGCCGGTGGCCTCCGGGTCGACCAGAGGGAAGCCCCAGAGCAGCAGATGCACGTCGAACGAGGTACCGGCGATCAGCATCGCCGGTACCCCGATCCCGAGAGCGAGGAACCACAGCGAGGGCAGCAGCCGCCGTAGCCGGCGCTCCACCGCCCACACCCCGAACCGGTCCAGGGACGCGGCCATCAGCGACCCGGCCAGGGCGAACATCACCGACATCGCGGGAAAGACGATGGTCAGCGCTGCCCAGCCGGTCAGGTGATAGACCACCACCCGCACGGTCGCGACGGCACGGAGCAGGTCCAGGTACCGGTTACGCATGGCCCAAGGTGTTACCCGCACCCCACCGAAAAGAGCAAATTTCGGTGACTTATCCCATAATTTGGGGAACCGCCGTAACCAGGCCTAGAAACCGAGCTTACGGAGCTGCTTGGGGTCGCGCTGCCACTCCTTCGCGACCCGTACGTGAAGATCCAGATAAACCTTCGTACCCAGCAGCTGTTCGATCTCAAACCTGGCCTTCGACCCGACCTCCTTGAGGCGCGCGCCCTTGGCCCCGATCACGATCGACTTCTGGCTGTCCCGCTCCACGTAGATGTCCGCGAAGATCCGGGTGAGCTTCCCCTCCACCTGCATCTCCTCGACCAGCACCGCGATCGAGTGCGGCAGCTCGTCCCGTACGCCCTCGAGCGCCGACTCGCGGATCAGCTCGCCGATCAGCACCTGCTCCGGCTCGTCGGTCAGCACGTCGTCCGGGTAGAGCTGCGGCGACTCCGGCATGTGCTTCACCATCACGTCGACCAGCGTCTCCACCTGGTGCCCGGAGACCGCGCTGACCGGGACGATCTCCGCCCAGTCGTACAGCTCCGAGACGGCGAGCAGCCGTTGCGCCAGGGTCTGCGGATCGACCAGGTCGACCTTGGTGACCACCGCGATGACCTTGGCCTTGAGCGCGCTGATCTCGGTCGAGATGAACTTGTCGCCGCGCCCCACCGGCTCGTCCGCCGGGAAGCACACCCCGATCACGTCGGTCTCGCTCCACACCTCGCGGACCAGGTCGTTGAGCCGCTCGCCGAGCAGCGTCCGGGGCCGGTGCAGACCGGGCGTGTCGACCAGCACCAGCTGCGCGTCCGGCCGGTGCAGAATGCCCCGGATCACGTGCCGGGTGGTCTGCGGCTTGTTCGAGGTGATCGCGATCTTCTGCCCGACGATCGCGTTGGTCAGCGTCGACTTCCCGGCGTTCGGCCGCCCCACGAAACAGGCGAATCCGGCGCGATACACCCCGTCGTCCCTGCGGTCCGACGTCGCCACCTTGTGGTGGTGGACCTTCTGCGGGCTTTTTTCCTTTTCGGTACGACCGGGAGCCGCGGCCGTGGCCCGCCCGGCCCCCCGGGTCCGGGGCTTGCGCGGCCGCTTCTGCTCCTCGGCCTGCTGCTCGGTCCGCTTCGCCTGCTGGCGCTCCTGCCGCCGGATCGCGTTCCGCTCGCCGGGGGTGAGACGGCGCTCGTCCGCGCCGGCGCGCTTCTGCTCGTCGCTCATGCCGTGACCGTGCCGAGCAGCGTGCCCGACGGGCCCGCGACGTGCACCGGGGCGTCCACCGCCAGGTCACGCACGGCCGCGTGGCCGGCGCCCTCCAGCGCGTCGCTCGCGGTGACCACGGCGGCCGCCTCCAGCTTCGTGGCGCCGGACGACGCGGCCTGGGCCACGGCCAGCTGCAGCGCGCTCACCGACAGGTTCGGCAGCGCCACCGTGGCGGCGGCGTAGGTACGGCCGTCCTGGTCGCGTACCGCCGCGCCCTCGGCCGCGCTCACCCGGGCCCGCGAGCTGCGGGCCAGGGTGACCAGCTTGGCGTCCTCGGCGCTCAGCGCGGAACCGTCCGCGGCGGGCACCGGAACGGCGGTAGACGTCTGATCAGGCATCAGCGGGTTGTCTTTCCTCTGTTTCGGCAACGTTCTCATCGTTCTTGGTCTTGCCGGTCCGGGCCTCGCCCGTGCCGTCGTCCCCACCCGGTTCCGCCCGGCGCACCAGCACCGAGTCGATCCGGTTCCGCCGTCCGGTGGTCCCCTCGGCGATCAGGTGCAGGCCCTCCACGTCGGCGTGCGCGCCGGGGATCGGCACCCGGCCCAGCGTCTGCGCGAGCAGGCCGCCGACCGTCTCCACCTCGTCGGCGGGCAGTTCGACGCCGAACACGTCGCCCAGATCCTCGATCGGGAGACGCGCGGTGACCCGCACCGCGCCGTCCGCCAGGTGCTCGATCGGCGGGCGCTCGACGTCGTACTCGTCGGTGATCTCCCCGACGATCTCCTCCAGGATGTCCTCGATGGTGACCAGGCCGGCCGTGCCACCGTACTCGTCCACCACGATGACCAGGTGGTTGCGGGCCGCCTGCATCTCGGAGAGCAGGTCGTCCACCGGCTTCGACTCCGGTACGAACGTCGCCGGGCGCATCGCGTCCGCCACCGCCTGCGCGGTCGCGGCCGGATCGCCGGACTGGGTGCGCCGGATCACATCCTTGAGGTAGAGCACCCCGAGCACGTCGTCGACGCTCTCGCCGATCACCGGGATCCGCGAGAAGCCGGAGCGCAGGAAGAGGAAGAGCGCCTGCTGAAGCGTCTTCGGCGCCTCGATCCACACCATCTCGGTCCGCGGCACCATCACCTCCCGGGCGATGGTGTCCCCGAGCGCGAAGACCGAGTGGATCATCTCGCGCTCACCGTGCTCCACCACGCCCCGCTGCTCGGCCAGGTCGACCAGCTCACGCAGCTCCACCTGACTGCCGAACGGCCCCTCCGGGAACCCCTTACCGGGGGTCACCGCGTTGCCGATCAGGATCAGCAGCGACGCCAGCGGGTTCAGCACCCGGCCCAGCCAGCGCACCAGCGGAGCGGCGGCGCGGCCCACGGCGTACGCGTGCTGCCGCCCCACCGTCCGCGGGGCGACCCCGATGATGATGAAGCTGACCAGCGTCATGGCGCCCGCCGTGACCAGTGCCGCCCGCCAGCCGACACCCCAGCTGTCCACCGCGACCAGGGCCACCATGGTGGTCGCGGTCAGCTCGCAGAGCAGCCGGAGCAGGAGCAGGAGGTTGACGTAACGGACCACGTCGGCGGCGACCGCGGTGAGCGCCCCCGCGCCGCGCTTACCCTCGCGTTCCAGCTCGGCGGCCCGGGCGGTGGAGACCGTGGCCAGCGCGGCGTCGGTCATCGACGCCAGGCCGGCCAGCAGTGCCAGGACGACGGCGAGGGCGATCAGTTGCAGGTCGGGCAGTCCGGCCTCGCCGGAGGCGGCGGCGACCACATGCGCGGGGTCCACGGTCAGCCGGCTTTACGTCCGGCGCGCCAGCTCTGCAGGAGCTTGTTCTGCAGGGCGAACATCTCGCGCTCCTCCTCCGGCTCGGCGTGGTCGTAGCCGAGCAGGTGGAGCGCGCCGTGCACGGTGAGCAGGTGCAGCTCGTCGGCGGCCGAGTGACCGGCCGCCGCGGCCTGCTTGGCGGCCACCTCCGGCGCCAGCACGATGTCGCCGAGCAGCGCCGGCTCACCGGTGCCGGACTCGCCGGGACCGTGGTCGACGCTGCCCTCGTCCATCGGGAAGGCGAGGACGTCGGTCGGGCCGTCGCTGCCCATCCAGCGATGGTTCAGCTCGGCCATGTAGTCGATGTCGACGAGCAGGATCGACAGCTCCGCGAGGGGGTTGACCCCCATCTCGTCCAGTGCGTGCCGGGCAACCGCGAGAATCGCGTCGGTGTCGACCTCGACTCCCGACTCGTTGGCGATCTCGATGGACATAGTGGTGCGATTACCCCTTGTGATCTAACGCCGCCGGCCCGTACGGCCGCCACCACTGGCGGCCCGGCCCGGCACGGCGTGAACGGATTGTGCGGTCTGCTGCTCCTGATCGGCGTCGTACCGCGCGTACGCGTCGACGATCTCCGCGACCAGCCGGTGCCGCACCACGTCGGAGCTGGAGAGCTCGGCGAAGTGCACGTCCTCGACGCCGCGCAGGATCTCCCGCACGATCTTGAGGCCGCTGGTGGTCCCACCGGGCAGGTCGACCTGGGTCACGTCACCGGTGACCACGATCTTGGCACCGAACCCGAGCCGCGTCAGGAACATCTTCATCTGCTCGGGCGTGGTGTTCTGCGCCTCGTCCAGAATGATGAAAGCGTCATTGAGCGTGTTGTGGGTGACGATCAGGTCATCGGTCACGTACAGCGAATCCTCCGCCGCAACCTGAATGCAGACCGTCTCGGTCTCCCCGGCCGGTTCGATGCTCTCGATGAAGCGCATCGGCCGGCCGCCGCCGGACACCTCGTAGAGCGCCTGCTTTCGGGTGAGCCGGAACGGCTGAACCGTCTGCGGCAACCGGATGTCCAGCACGAACGCGTCACTGCGGTTGTGTACCGGACGGCCCTTGGCCAGACCGGGCTTGCGGCCCTCGGCCGGCCGGCGGCGCCAGTAGGCGACCCCACCGAGCGAACGGACCAGGAAGACCACGTCGTCCCGGAGCCGCTCGGAGCAGGTCGTGTACTGGATCCGGCAGGTACGGCCACTCTGGGTCACTGGCCCGCCGTCGCTGTCGAACAGCCCCTGCAGGACCGCGAGGCGGGTGGCCGTGCTGTTCCACAGATAGGTATCCGGGACGAACTTGGAGTTCGATCTGGTCCCGGCAAGCCCGAGGGTCCGGAGCGCGGTAGACACCGGGTTGGCCACGATGACCCCACCGCGATGACCGTTGACGTGCCGGAGCACGTAGTCGACCTCGCTCTTGCGGACGAGCTCGATATCCGGCAGAGCGGCTTCGAGCGCCTCGGCAAGCTCCGGATCGTTGGTGCAGAACGCCGGCGTGGTCGTCAGCGTCATGCAGCCGTCACCGAGCAACAGGCCCAGGGCGTACGGGTCCAGCGGAACGTCCTGGACCGGGAACTCGACCGGAGCCACTAGCGGCAGCTCGAACCGGTGCACGTTGCCCCGACGCAGTCGGCCGATCATGTCCTGGGTCTGGACCACCCGTGATCCGCGGCCGTGGCTGCGGTCGTCCGGTGTCTGGACGGTCCAGAGATGTTCACCACAGGCCAGCGTCGAGGCGCCGTCCTGGGTGGTGACCCGGAAGACCTCTTTGCGGCCCTGCGGGAAGACTCCGAGGACCGGGGTGGGCGAACCGTTCGAACCGACGACCAGATCACCCACGGCAAGCTCACCGATGGGGCGCCAGCCGTCCGGAGTGAGCACTCCTGCGGACAACGGTTGCGCGCGGCCGCGCATGTAGGCCAGCGGGGCGACCTCAATGGTCCCCGCGGCCATCAGACGCGGGATCGACTCCGGGTCGAGCATGTCGTGCAGGGCGTCGTAGAGCGGCCGCAGATACGGGTCGATCTTCTCGGTCAACGTGCCGGGCAGGAAGCCGAGCCGCTCACCCGCCTCGACGGCGGGCCGGGTCAGGATGATCCGGCTGATCTGCTTGGCCTGCAGCGCCTGCACGGCCTTGGCCATGGCGAGGTACGTCTTACCGGTACCGGCCGGGCCGATGCCGAAGACGATGGTGTTCTCGTCGATGGCGTCGACGTAGTGCTTCTGCCCGAGCGTCTTGGGCCGGATGGTGCGCCCGCGCCGGGAGAGGATGTTGAGCGTCAGCACCTCGGCCGGGCGCTCGGTGGTGTTCGCCTCGAGCATCGACAGGGTCCGGCGGACCGCGTCCACGCTGAGCGTCTCGCCCTTCTCGATGAGCTCGATGAGCTCGGCGAAGAGCCGCTCGGCGATCGCGTTGTCGGCCGGCTCTCCGGTGAACGTGATCTCGTTGCCACGGACGTGCACATCGCTGCGGAGCGTCCGCTCCACGAGACGGAGGATCTCGTCCTTGGCACCGAGCAGGTTCACCATGATCTTCGGGTCGCTTACCGAGATCTTGGTCTGCGCCCGCACCGGGCCGGACGAGCCCGTGCTGGAAGAATTCGGCGTACCGGTCATAGGGCGGCCGCGGGGGCCTCCGCCACCTGCTCTCTTTCTCGGCGTCGTCCCGGCTGGGGCGGCGTGCTCAAGGATCGTGCCATCCTATCCGCTCCCCCGCCGCACCGCCGATGCCATTATCCGCAGCCCGTACCCGAGATCACCCACCCGGCCGACCGGCCCCGATCTCAGAGGGGTTCGCCGCCGCTGGAGGCCGGCCCGCCGTCGAACGCCTCCTGCTGCCGGGTGAACCGGTACGTCGCCCAGTGCATCCGGACGACCGCCCCCGACCCGTCCCGGGTCAGCCGGAGCAGCTCGCCCACCTCGCGCCCGGAGACCGTCCGCAGCACGTCGGCCGCGTCCGGTGCCGGTTGGAAGACCGCCGGTGGCCGGTCCGCCGGGGCGTCCGCGATCCGGGCCTGCAGCCGCCCGTCGTGCCAGGCGAAGACGAACTCGGTGCCCTCGCTCCACCAGCGGCCCAGCGCCGACCGGTACGCCACCGGCGCGGGCGGTGAGGGCCGCCACGGGGCGATCTCCGCCGGGTCCAGCTCGGCCGAGAGGCGCAGCAGCTCGTGCACCAGCTCGTTGGTCTGCCCGGCGGTGCCGGAGGAGCCGAGCACCGCGCAACCCAGCGCCCCGGGGTTGCCGTCGCCGCCCCGGCGGCCGTACACGGCGGCCAGGAAGCCGGGCATCGCGCCGTCGTGGCCGACGTGCACCACGCGCTTGCCCTCCGGGACCAGGATCAGGCCGAGTCCGAACCCGGTCGCCCAGAGCGCCTCGTCGGTGGTGGTCAGCGGCCAGCGCATCTCGTCGACCGTGGCGGCGGCGAGCACCCGGCCGTCCGGGTCGACGGCCTCCGGGCTCGCCAGGAACGCGGCCCACCTCGCCATGTCCGTGGCGGTGCTCCAGAGCTGGGCGGCGGGCGCCACCCCGCCGAGGTCGACCGGCGGCTCGGGGCGGGCCGCGTCCGAGTACGCGTCCACCACATACCCGGTCACCGCCTCGTCCGGCACGTGCGCGGTGGTCCCGGCGAGCCCGAGCGGGGTCAGCACCCGCTCGGCGAGGATCTCCGCCCAGGTGCCGCCGCGGAGTCTCGCGACGAGCTGGCCGAGCACCGCGATGCCCAGGTTCGAGTAGTGGTAGCGCCGCGCGTTGGGCAGCACCCGCTCGGCCCGGTCCAGCTCGGCGATCATCCGGGTGGCGTCCGGGGTGACCAGGGTGTCCCAGACGTCCCCGTACGGCTCCCGCTGGAACCCTGCGGTGTGCGAGAGGAGCCGCCGGATGGTGGCGTCCCCGTGCGCGGGCACGTCCAGGTACGCCGAGACCGGCCGGTCCAGGTCGAGCAGCCCCTCGTCACGGGCCTGCATGACGAGCGTGGCGGTGAACGTCTTGGTGACCGACCCGATCCGGAACCGGCTGTCCGGCCCGAGCGGCCGTCCCGGCTTCCCGGAGTCCCCGACGGTGAACGTCCACGGTTCGCGGTCGGCCCGGTGCAGCGCGACGGTGATCGCGGGGATCCGCCCGTCGGACTGGGCTCTGCGGACGGCCCGCTCGTAACGGGCGAGTGGCGCGGCCATCAGACGATCCGGCAGAACAGGCAGGTGTTGTCCACCTGTCGGATCTTATGCGCCCGATGGTGGGCTTGAATGGGACGGCAGGCTCCGACCCCCGACGGAAAGCGCTCTCATATGACCGAGATCGATCAGATTGACCCCTCAGCTCTGGAGAGGCTCGTCGACCGACTGACCCTGGACGAGAAGGCCGCCCTGGTGACCGGGCGGGACTTCTGGTCGCTGCCCGCGATCCCGCACATCGGCCTGCGCTCGCTGGTCATGTCGGACGGCCCGATCGGCGTACGCGGCACCGGCTGGGCCCCCGAGGACCCGTCGATCGCGCTGCCCAGCCCGACCGCGCTGGCCGCGTCCTGGGATCCGGAGCTGGCCGCCGAGGCGGGCCGGCTGCTCGGCCAGGAGGCCCGGCGCAAGGGCGTGCACGTGCTGCTCGGCCCGACGGTGAACCTGCACCGCACCCCGCTCGGCGGCCGGCACTTCGAGTGCTACTCGGAGGATCCGCTGCTCACCGGTGAGATCGCGGCGGGCTTCGTGCGCGGCGTCCAGGAGCACGGCGTGGCGACCACGGTGAAGCACCTGGTGGGCAACGACTTCGAGACCGACCGGATGACCGTGGACGTACGGATCCCGGAGCGGGCGCTGCGCGAGATCTACCTGGCACCGTTCGAGCGGGTCGTCGAGGCCGGCGGCTGGGGCGTGATGAGCGCCTACAACGGGGTCAACGGCGCCCCGATGGCCGAGAACGGCCGTCTCCAGGACGAGATCCTCAAGCAGGAGTGGGGCTTCGACGGGGTGGTGGTCTCGGACTGGCGGGCCGCGCGCTCCACCGTGGGCGCCGCGCTGGGCGGTCTCGACATCGCCATGCCGGCGATGGACAACCCCTGGGGCGCGGCCCTGGCCTCGGCGGTCCGGTCCGGCGAGGTGCCCCTCGAGGTTCTGAATTCCAAGGTACGCCGAGTCCTGCGTCTCGCCGCTCGCGTGGGATGCCTGGCCGGCTTCCCGGCTCCCGCCGGACCCGCCCCGGCCGACGGCGAAGCGGCCGGACCCGCCCCGGCCGACGGCGAGACGGCCGGGCCGGCCCCGGTCGACGGGGACACGATCGCGCGCCGGGTCGCGACCCGCTCCTTCGTCCTGGCCCGGAACGAGGACGAACTGCTCCCCCTGGAGCGGGAGACGCTGACCCGGGTCGCGGTGATCGGCGCGCTGGCCCAGGACGCCCGGGTGCTCGGCGGCGGCAGCGCCCAGGTCTCCCCGCCGCACGTGATCTCCCCGCTGGACGGCCTGCGCGCCGCGCTCCCCGGCGTCGAGGTGAGCTACGCGGTCGGCGCCGACCCGCGCCCGTTCCTCCCGGCCGCCCGGGGCCCACAGTGGTCGGAGTTCACCGTCGACCTGGGGTCGTACGCGTTCACCGTCCCGGAGGCCGCGGTCCGCTGGCTCGGCGATCCGCCCGGCGGCCTGGCCGTCGACGCGATCGCCACCCTGGAGCTGCGGACCGTCTACACCCCGGAGACCGGTGGCGAGCACGTCTTCGCGGTCTCCGGCTTCGGCGCGTTCGAGCTGACCGTCGGCGGCGAGAAGCTCTACCAGGGTTCGCTGCACCCGCCCGGCACCGGCCGCGCCGACCTGCTGCTGCACCCGCGCGAGCAGCGGTTCACCGTGGAGCTGGCCGAGGGTGTGCCGGTCCCGGTGCTGCTGCGGCAGAGCTTCGAGCCGGGTACCGCGCACTCGGCCGGCACCACGCTCGGCCACCGCCCGCCCGGCCCGGACGAGGACGGCCTGATCGCCGAGGCGGTGGCGCTGGCCGCGGCGTCCGACGTGGTCGTCGTGGTGGTCGGCACCACCGAGCAGGTCGAGTCGGAGGGCTTCGACCGGAGCTCCCTCGCGCTCCCGGGGCGCCAGGACGAGCTGGTCTCCGCGCTGATCGCGGCGAATCCTCGTACCGTGGCGATCGTCAATGCCGGAAGCCCGGTCCTGCTCCCCTGGGGTGACCAGGCGGCGGCCGTGCTCCTCACCTGGTTCCCCGGCCAGGAGGCCGGAGCCGCCCTCGCCGACGTGGTGCTCGGCGACGCCGAGCCCGGCGGACGGCTGCCCACCACCTGGCCCCGCGCCGAGGCCGACTGCCCGGTTCTGGCGGTACGCCCGGAGGACGGCGCGCTCGCCTACGACGAGGGGATCTTCGTCGGCTACCGGGGCTGGACGGCCACCCCGCGGTACGCGTTCGGGCACGGCCTGGGCTACACCACCTGGAGCTACGACTGGCTGGGCGTGACCCGGGAGGAGGTCAGGGTCGCGGTGACCAACACCGGCTGGCGCGGCGGCCGGGAGATCGTCCAGGTCTACCTCTCGGCCTCGTCGTTCTCGCACGGCGCCCCCGACCCGGAGCTGCCGGAGCGCCCGGAGAACTGGCTGGTGGGTTTCGCGACGGCGGAGGCGATGCCGGGTGAGACGGTCACCGTCACGATTCCGCTGCCGGAGCGGGCCTTCCAGGTCTGGGACGACGGGTGGCGCACGCTGCCCGGGACCTACACGGTGACCGCGGCCCACGCGCTCGACGATCCACGCCGGACTGTCGAGATCGACTTGGAAAGGTTAGCCTAACCTCACTAACGGGGTGAGGAGTACTCATGTCCTTCAAGCGTGCCGTCGTCGCGCTGCTGCTGATCGGCGGCCTCGCGGCGTGCGGCCAGAACACGGCGGACCCCGCCCCGGCCACGTCGGCCGGGGCGGCGGGCGCCTTCCCGGTGACGATCGAGCACAAGTTCGGCAGCACCACGATCCCGTCGAAGCCGCAGCGGATCGTCACGGTCGGCTGGAACGACCAGGACTTCGTGCTCTCGCTCGGCGAGGTGCCGGTCAGCACCCGGGAGTGGTTCACCGAGTACCCGACGTACCCCTGGGTGGCGTCCACGCTGAACGGGAAGACGCTGCCGACCTTCTCCGCGGAGATCAACTACGAGGCGATCATCAAGCAACAGCCGGATCTGATCCTGGCCATCTACGAGACGATCACCGAGGAGACGTACGAGAAGCTCTCCCAGATCGCGCCGACCGTCATCCAGTCCTCGCAGTACAAGGACGAGGAGACGCCGTGGGACGTGCAGACCCTGACCACGGGTGAGGCGTTGGGCAAGACGGCCGAGGCGCAGGCGCTCATCGACGAGGTGAACGCGGCCGCCGCGGCGGCGAAGAGCGCGAACCCGCAGTTCGCGGGGAAGACGCTGGTCGTCGATTACGGGCCGGAGAAGGGCCAGCACTGGCTCCTGCCGAAGAACGACCCGCGCCGGGCGCTCTTCGACGCGCTCGGCTTCGCCACCCAGGAGCAGGGCGAGGACGTCAGCGAGGAACGGCTCGACCTGCTCGACCGGGACGTCCTGGTGGTCGAGGGCGCCACCGAGGCGGACATGCTCGCCTCCCCCGTCTTCGCCAAGCTGAACGTGGTCACGCAGAAGCACACCATCTACATCCCGTTCGAGGGGAACCTCGCCGGCGCCCTCTCGTACAGCGGCCCGGACGCCCTGCTCTACGCGCTGGACCAGCTGGTGCCGCAGCTCGCGGCGGCCACCTCCTGAACGGGGCCTGATGCGGCGCGGAAGCGGCGCCGCATCAGGCCCGCCCAAGCCCGCCCAAGCCCGCCTAAGCGTTCCGGCCCTGGCGGTAGAGCAGCCAGACGAAGTAGCCGCCGCCCAGGGCCACCGTGACCACGCCGACCGGGAGCTGGGTGGGGGCGAACAGATGCTGGGCCAGCCAGTCGCTCGCGATCGTCAGGAACGCGCCCATCACCGCGGCCGGGGTCAGCGCCACCCCCGGGGTCCGGGTCAGGCGCAGGGCGAGCTGGGGCGCGGCGAGCGCCACGAACGAGATCGGGCCGGCCGCGGCGGTCGCCACGGCGGTCAGCGCGACACCCACCGCGAGGTAGGCGAGGCGGGTGCGCTCCACCCGTACGCCGAGCGCCGCGGCGGTGTCCTGGCCCATCTCCAGGATCGACAGCCGCGGGCCGAGGGCGAGCAGCGCCGCCACGCCGAGCAGGGTGCCCGCCACGACCGGGCCGACGCTCGCCCAGCCCAGGCCGTTCAGCGTGCCCTGGCCCCAGATCGCGGCGGCCAGCGCGGTCTGCAGGTCCGCCCGCGTCACGAACCACTCGTTGAGCGAGCCGAGGACCGCGCTCACCGCGATCCCCACGATGATCAGCCGGAAGCCCTGGACGCCGCGCTTCCAGGCGAGCAGGTAGACGGCGATCGCGGTGGCGAGACCCCCGATCAGGGCGCCGAGCGCGGTCACGTAGTAGCCGCTCCCCGCGACCAGCAGCACACCCGTGTAGGCGCCGGTGTTGAACCCGATCACGTCGGGACTGCCCAGCGGGTTGCGGGTGAGCGCCTGGAAGATCGCGCCGGAGAGTCCCAGAGCGGCGCCGATCAGCAGCGCCAGCAGGACCCGGGGCAGGCGCCACTCGACCACGACGAGGTGGTCGGCGGGTGGGCCCTGACCGATCAGCGCCCGGACCACGTCGAGCGGGGGGATGGTGAACTCACCCGTACCCAAAGCAAGGATCGCCACGGCGGAAGCCGCGACAGTGAGCAGCAGGCAGACACTGAGCGTGCGGATCCGCCGGGCCCTCACCACGCGGCGCTCCGCAGCCGGCGCACCCACCAGATCAGGACCGGCGCGCCGAGGAACGCGGTCACCACGCCCACCCGCAGCTCGCCCGGCCGCACCAGCACCCGCCCCGCGACGTCGGCGAGCAGCAGCAACGCCGGCGCGCAGACGATCGTGAAGACGAAGATCCAGCGCTGGTCAGGGCCCGCCATCCGCCGCACCACCAGCGGGATCATCAGGCCGAGGAACCCGATCGGCCCGACCGCCGCCGTCGCGGCTCCGGCCAACATCATCACGGAGAGAAGGGCGGCGGCTCTGATCCAGGTCAAACGCGTTCCCAGAGTACGCGCCAAGTCGTCACCCAGAGCGACGGTGTTGAGTGCTCCGGCCACCGCGAGCGCGAGGAGCGCACCCACCACGACGAACGGCAGGATGGTGACCGCCACATCCATCGGGCGCCCGGCCAGCGAGCCGATGTCCCAGAACCGCAGGTAGTCGAAGGCGCGCGGCTTGACCAGCCGGATCGCGGTGGAGAACCCGTCCAGCACGGCACCGAGCGCCACCCCGGAGAGCGCCAGCCGGATCGGAGTGCCGCCGCCCCGGCCGGACGAGCCGAGCACGTAGACCAGGGCGAGCGCGACCGCCACCCCGCCGAAGCCGAACCAGAGGTACTCCTCCAGCCGGGTACGGCCCAGGAAGCCGACCGCGAAGACCACGAAGAGCGCCGCACCGGAGTTGACCCCGAGGATCTGGGTGTCGGCGAGCGGGTTCCGGGTGACCGCCTGGATCACCGCCCCGGAGAGCCCGAACGCGACACCGGCGAGCAGGCCGAGGACCGTACGGGGAACCCGCAGGTCCCAGACGATCGACTGTTCCGCCGGGTGCCCGTGGTGGCGCAGCGCGTCCAGGACCACGACGGGGCTGATGGTGCGCGTGCCGACGGCGACGCTCAACAGGCAGACGAGGACGAGAACCCCGAGGCAGGCCAGCAGCAGCCCACCCCTCCGTCTCATCAGGCGAGGCTAACCTAACTCGCCCCCGCCGCCCGCACCACCACCCGCGGTCCCCGCTGCCCACGCCGCCCACGCACGCTGGCGGGTCCGCAGTGGCGGGTCTACGTTGGCGGGGTGACGACCAGTGAGCGAGGCCGCGTCTTCGGCGAGGTGGCTGAGGACTACCACCGCATCCGCCCCGGATACCCCGCCGGGCTGCCGGCCGAGCTGCTCGCCCTGGCCGGTCCCGGCCCGGTGCTCGAGGTCGGCGCCGGCACCGGCAAGGCCACCGCCGCGTTCGCCGCCCTCGGTGCCGACCTGACCTGCCTGGAACCCGACCCCCGGATGGCCGGGGTACTCCGCCGCACCGTCCCCGGCGTCCCCGTGATCGAGTCCACCTTCGAATCGTGGACGCCGGACCGGGCGTACCGCCTGCTGATCAGCGCACAGGCCTGGCACTGGGTGGACCCCGGCCGCCGCAACACCCTGGCCCACGCCGCCCTCGCACCGGGCGGCCTGCTCGCCCCGTTCTGGAACATCTTCGTCCTCACCGACCGGGCCCTGCACGCGGACCTGACCGAGGTCGACGCCCGCCACGGCCTCTCCGGCGAGAAGTCCCCGCACTCCCTGTTCGCGGGCGACGTCCCCGCCGAACCGGGCGACTTCCAGGAGGACTGGCCCACCCTCGCCCTCCCGCCCGACCTGTTCACCGGCCCGCGCACCCTGCGCTACCGCACCGAGCGCACCTACACCCCCGACGAGTACCGCACCCACCTCCAGTCGGTCTCCCTCTACCGCACCATGTCCCCCACCGACGCCGAGGCCGCCATCACCGACACCCTGACGACCATCGCGCGCCACTCCCCCACCATCACGTTCCTGACCTACACCGACGTCGCCCTGGCCCGCCGCCGCTAACCCTCTCTCCCCGGCTGGCCCTCAGAGGTGACCCCGCTGGTCGATTCCGGCGGGATCGTCGCTGGCGGGGTCGCGGGGTGGGCGTTCTCGGTCATGGTCCGGGTCGGGGGTTATCCACAGCCGGGGTTTATCCACAGGGCCCCGGTCCAAGATCACGTTTTTCTGCCACTGTTCCGTTAGGGATGGGGGTTTCCCCCGGTCGGGGTGGGCCCTGGCTGGCCGGGTTTGATCGACATTTCATGATCAACTGCGGAGATGATCTTGGTGGCTGGCGTTCTGGGGTGTGTCGGCGGGCTGGAGTGACCCGTGAGTGCCAGCTTTCCCGGCGCGGCTGGCGTTCAGGGGTCTCTCGGGCGCCTGAGACACCCCGGATCGCCAGCCCACCAGCCCGAGACACCCCGGATCGCCAGCCGACCGGCCGAGCCACCCTGGACCGCCGGCTCACCGCCCGCGGGGTACCGCCCGACCGGGTCCACGAACGAACCCCGGCAGGCGGAGCCGGCGATCCGCGGGCGGCGAGTGTTCGGGCGGGCACTCCGTCACGGGATCAGCGCGGGCCGGGCGACGCGGACACACGAACAGCACCGGCGGGGCCTCGGGTGCACACGAACAACGCGGGCCGGGCCACGGATGCACACGAACAGCCGGGTTCAGGGGCGACGGGCACACACAATCCATGATCGTGTGCACGTACAGCCCGCCAGAGGGGCGCGGCAAGGACACGGGCGCCGATCGTGGATCCCCGGCGCCCCCGCAGAGCATGATCGTGAACCCGGACCGCCCCCGACCCGCACGCACGCCAATCGGAGATCACGAATCTGTGTGGATCTTGGCGGAACGGTGTGCGGATAGAGGGGCGGCGGGGGTATGGGTCGGCGCGTGGGGAGGGGTGTGCCCGGGGGGACTACCAGCGAGTGAGGCGGGTGGCGAGGACGGCGAGGGCGGCTACGCCGGCGGTGGAGGTGCGGAGGACCGAAGGGCCCAGGCGGACGGGGAGAGCGCCGGAGTCGCGGAAGAGGGTTACCTCGGCGTCGCTGATGCCGCCCTCGGGGCCGATGATCAGGACGATCTCGCGGGAGCCGGGAACGGGAACGGAGTTGGGACCGGGACCGGGGCCGATGCCGGGAGCAGAGCCAGAGCCGGGAGCAGAGCCGGGGGCGAGAGCAGAGCCGGAGCCGGGGGCGGGAGCAGAGCCGGAGCCGGTGGCGAGGGCGGGGAGCGGGGTTGTGGTCAGGCGTTCGGTGGCCTCCTCGTGGAGGATGAACGCGGCTGCGGCGTCGGTGAGGCGGGCGGCGATCTGCTTGGTGGAGCAGTCGGGGGCGCCGGAGATCAGCGGGAGCCAGGCGCGGCGGGACTGTTTGGTGGCCTCGCGGGCGGTGGCCGACCACTTGTCATGAGCGCGGTGGCCCCGGTCGCCGCGCCACTGGGTGACGGAGCGGGAGGCGGCCCAGGGGATGATCTCGTCGACGCCGGTCTCGGTCATCGCCTGGACGGCCAGTTCGCCGCGGTCGCCCTTGGGGATGCCCTGGACGACGACCAGGCGGGGGTCGGCGGGGGGCTCCTGGGCGCGGGCGGTGATCGTGACGTCGATGCTGCCGCGGGCCACGGCGGTGACCTCGGCGTGCGCGGTGCCGCCCACGCCGTCGGCGAGGATCAGGTGCTCGCCGGTGCGGAGGCGCTGCACGTTCGCGGCGTGGTGGCCCTCCGGGCCGTCCAGCGTGAACGTCGGACCGATGGGCAGGATCTCGACCAGAAACAGCGGCGCGGACACTCCCGCACGCTACATGCGGGGTGAGCGCGACCGCTCACGCAGGTCGCCCGGCGGGAGGAGCGGTCTGGACGCGCCAGCGGCCAGCGACGAGTGCCGGGCCCTCGGCGGGAGCTGCGGTCCGGACCATGCAGCGGGCTACGACATCCGGCTCTTGATCTTCAAGAGAGAGCAGAGAACGAAGAGAAAGAGCCGGATGTCCGAAAGTGCCTAGTGGCCGTTGAAGGCGTCGCGCATGCGGCTGAAGAAGCCGCCCTGCTTGCTGAGCTCGGCTACGTCCTCGCCGCGGGTCTTGGCGAAGTCGCGGAGCATGGTCTCCTGGGCCGGGGTGAGCTTGGTCGGCGTCTTGACGTCCAGGTGGACGAAGAGCTCGCCGCGGCCCTGACCGCGCAGGTGCGGGACCCCCTTGCCACGGATGCGGAGCGTCGAGGCGGGCTGTGTACCCGGCTTGACCTCGATGTTCTCCTCGCCGTCGAGGGTCTTGATGGTCATCCGGGTGCCGAGCGCGGCGGCCGTCATCGGGAGCGTGACCCGGCAGTGGAGATCGTCGCCCTTGCGGGAGTAGACGTCGTGCGGGCGCTCGTGGATCTCGACGTAGAGGTCGCCGGCCGTGCCGCCGCCGGGGCCGACCTCGCCCTGCTGGGCCAGGCGGATGCGCATGCCGTCCTCGACGCCAGCCGGGATCTTGACCGTAAGCGATCGGCGGGTGCGGATCCGGCCGTCGCCGGCGCAGGTCGGGCACGGGTTCGGGACGACCGTGCCGTGGCCCTGGCAGTTCTGGCAGGGGCGGGAGGAGACCACCTGGCCGAGGAAGGTGCGCTGCACCGACTGGACCTCGCCGCGGCCGGAGCAGACGTCGCAGGTGGCCAGGTGGGTGCCGGGCGCGGTGCCGGCGCCGGAGCACTGGGTGCAGAGCACGGCGGTGTCGACGGTGATCGGCGCCTCGACGCCGAACGCGGTCTCCACCAGGTCGAGCTCGAGCCGCAGGATGGCGTCGGCGCCGGGACGCGTGCGCGGGCGGGGGCCACGGGCGCCACCGCCGGCCGCGGTGCCGAAGAAGGCATCCATGATGTCCTGGAAACCGACGAACGGGCCGGCCCCGCCGGGACCGCCCGGGCCGCCGGCGCCGCCACCGGGTGCCAGCGGGTCACCGCCCAGGTCCACCATCTGGCGCTTCTGGTCATCGGAGAGGACCTCGTACGCCGCGTTGATGTCCTTGAACTTCTCGTGCGCCTCCGGATCGGGGTTCACATCCGGGTGGTACTGCCGAGCCAGCTTGCGGTAGGCGCGCTTGATCTCGTCGTCGGTGGCTTCCCGGCTCACGCCGAGAATTCCGTAGTAGTCCTTGGCCACGGGGTTTGGAGTCCTCAATGTCTGCGCGGATCCGTCAATTCTGTGCCAACAGGTCGCCAACGTAGCGTGCCACTGCACGAACAGTAGCGATGGTGCCGGGGTAGTCCATCCGGGTGGGTCCCAAAACCCCGAGGCCCCCGACGATCGTGGCGCCCGGACCGTAGCCGGTGCTGACCACCGACGCGGACCGGAGGTTGTCGATCTCGTTCTCGTCGCCGATCCGGACCCGGGTGGTACGCGGTTCCAGGTCGCCGATCAGCTTGAGCAGGATGACCTCCTCCTCGAGGGCTTCGAGGACCGGACGCAACGTGCCCTGAAAGTCCAGCACACCGCCGCGCGTCAGGTTGGCCGTCCCGGCGAGTGCGAGGCGCTCCTCACTCCGCTCGACGAGGGTCTCGAGCAGGAGCGAGGCGAGGCAGGCCATCGCGGCACGGCTCGCCGGCTCGCACTCGTCGACCAGCGCGGCCACCAGTGGCGGCGTGTCGGCAAGCCGCTGACCTGCAAGTTTCTCGTTCACACGGCGGCGGAGATCCCACACGTCACGATCCGGGACCGGACCCGGCATCTCCACCAGGCGCTGCTCGACCCGGCCGGTGTCCGTGATCATCACGAGCATCAGCCGGGTGGTGGAGATCGGGACGAGTTCCAGATGGCGCACCGCGGAGCGGGAGAGACTCGGATACTGCACCACCGCGACCTGGCGGGTCAGCTGCGCCAGGAGCCGGACTGTGCGATGCACCACGTCGTCCAGGTCGACCGCCCCGATCATGAAACGCTCGATGGCCCGGCGCTCGGCCGGGCTGAGCGGCTTGATCCGGGTGAGGCGGTCGACGAAGAGCCGGTAGCCGGCGTCGGTGGGCACCCGTCCCGCACTGGTGTGCGGCTGGCGGATGTAGCCCTCCTCCTCCAGCACGGCCATGTCGTTGCGCACGGTGGCCGGCGAGACCCCCAGCTTGTGCCGGTCGACCAGCGCCTTGCTGCCCACCGGCTCCTGGGTCTCGACGTAATCCTCGACGATCGCCCGCAGGACCTCGAGCTTGCGGTCATCCAGACTCATATGACCCCTCCCTCTGGCACTCCCGCGGACAGAGTGCCAGTCTACGTCGCGCCGCGCACCTGCGCGATGATCGAAAGTCCGGACTGCTTTCGGATCTTGTCCATTGCCCCTACCGTGACGGCCATGACGGACCCGAAACAGTACGGTGCGCCCTTCTACAACTCGGACGAGCAGACCTGGACACTCGTCTCCCATTTCGGCGGCGCGGCGGGCGCCTTCCTCTTCGGCGGCTGCGGCGGCTGGGTGGCCCCGCTGATCGCCCTGCTCGCGCACGGCAACCGGTCGCCTTATGTCCGGGCAGAAGCCATCAAAGCACTGAATTTTCAGCTTCTCTGGTCAATAGTCGGACTAATCGGATATGCGACGCTCTGCGTCGGGATCGGGGTGGTGGTCTCGGGGGTCGCCTGGCTGGCCGGGACGATCCTCGGCGTGATCGCGGGTGTCAAGGCCGCGAACCGGGAGCCGTTCACCTATCCGTTCAGCGTGACCATCATCAAGTGAGCAGACGTCACGTGGGCAGACGTCACGTGAGCAGGTCCCGGACGACCGCGTCGGCGAGGAGACGGCCCTCCAGCGTGAGGATCATCCGCTCGTCGCGGACGACGGCCAGCCCGCCGTCCACCGCCTGACGGACGCCGGCCGGGTCCACCCCGTCCAGGGCGATGCCCTCGCGCAGGCGGACCCGGAGCATCACGTCCTCCAGGTGGCGGTCCTCGTCGGTGAGCACCTCGCGGGCATGACCCGGGGAGACACCTTCCCAAAGCCTTTTCGCGTACGCGGACGGGTGCTTGACGTTCCACCAGCGGACGCCGCCGACGTGGCTGTGCGCGCCCGGCCCGAGACCCCACCAGTCGGCGTTCGTCCAGTAGAGCTCGTTATGCCGGCACGCGCCGCCCTCCTTCGCCCAGTTCGAGACCTCGTACCACTCGAACCCGGCGGCGGTGAGCGCGGCCTCGGCGGCGAGGTAGCGATCGGCGGCGACGTCGTCGGAGGGGTAGGGCAGCTCGCCCCGGCGCATCCGGGCGGCCATCCGGGTGCCGTCCTCGACGATCAGCGCGTACGCGGAGACGTGGTCGACCCCGGCGTCGATCACGGTCCGCAGCGAGCGGGCGAAGTCCTCCTCGGTCTCACCCGGGGTGCCGTAGATCAGGTCGAGGTTGACGTGCTCGAACCCGGCTTCCCGGGCTTCCCTGGCGGCTTCGGGCGCCCGGCCCGCCGAGTGCACTCTGTCCAGAAATCTCAGGACATGCGACGCGGACGACTGCATGCCGAGGGAGACGCGATTGAAGCCGGCGTTTCTTAGATGACGGAAGTATTCGGGTGAGACGGACTCGGGGTTCGCCTCCGTCGTCACCTCGGCGTCCACGGACAGGCCCCAGACCCGGTCGATCCCCTCCAGGATCCGCCCGAGATCGCCGGCGCTCAGCAGCGTCGGCGTCCCCCCGCCGAAGAAGACCGTGTCGACCCGGGCCGGCTGCACCACCTTCGCGGCCAGGTCCAGCTCGCGCAGGACCGTCTCGGCGTACTCGTCCCGGCTCGCTCCCCCGCCCAGCTCGCTCGCCGTGTAGGTGTTGAAGTCGCAGTATCCGCACCGGCTCGCGCAGAACGGCACATGAACATAAACGGCGAATCCGTTTTGTCCGATATTTGCCGTCGCGGCGTCGGGAAGGGACCCGTCCGCCGGGACGGGTTCGCCATCAAGGAGTGCGCCGGCCATCCGCCCAGTGTGCATTACCGTGCCGGGCATGGATCTGGTCCGTACCGCCACCGCCGCCGGGGTGACCACGCTGACCCTGGACAGCCCCGCCAACCGCAACGCGCTCTCCTCCGCGCTGATCGAGCAGTTCCTCGGCGCGCTCGCCGCGGCCCGGGAGGATCCGCTGACCAGGGTGGTGGTGATCACGCACACCGGCCCGGTCTTCTGCTCCGGCGCCGACCTCAAGGAGACCGCCGCCGCCCTGCCGGGCCGGCGGCTGCCGGTCGAGCTGATGTCCGATCTGCTCGCCGTGCTCGCCGGATTCCCCAAGCCGGTGCTGGCGCGGATCGGCGGCCCGGCGCGCGCCGGCGGCCTCGGCCTGATCGGCGCCGCCGACATCGCGGTCTGCGCCGACACCGCGACGTTCGCGTTCACCGAGGTCCGGCTCGGCGTGATCCCCGCGGTGATCAGTGCCACCGTGCTGCCGCGCCTGGCGCCCCGGGCCGCCGCCGAGCTCTATCTGACCGGTGACGTCTTCGACGGCCCGCGCGCCGCGGAGATCGGCCTGGTCACCCGATCGGTTCCGGTCGCGGAGCTCGACGCGGCCGTGGACGCTTACTGCGCGTCACTGTGCCGCGGTGGCCCGCTCGCCCTCGCCGGAACCAAAGAGCTTCTCTCGCGTACGCGCAAACCCGCGATCGACGACGAACTGGCCGATCTCGCGCGCCTCTCGGCGGGCTACTTCACGTCCCCGGAGGGGCGGGAGGGGGTGGCCGCCCGCCGCGAGAAGCGCGACCCGGAGTGGGTGGTGTAACGCCGGAGAGGGGTCGGTTCCCCCACAGTCACGCCGATCATGGTGCGCTCGTTGACTACGCTTGGCGTCCAGTGGTGGAGGAGGTGCGAGTGCGCAAGACATCCGGCGGAACGGCTGGCGGAGTCCTCGTGATGCTCGTGCTCATCGCCGTCGGCAGCGTCGTCTACGTGCTGCACAAGAACCCGGACGGGATCAAGCTCCCCCGGATCGGCGCCGAGTGCACGGTCCGCGCCGACGGCGAGGTGACGCTCGACTCGGTCCAGATGGCGAACGCGGCGACCATCGCGGCGGTCGGCATCCGCAAGGAGATGCCCGAGCAGGCCGTGGTGGTCGCGCTCGCCACCGCGCTACAGGAGTCGAAGCTGGAGAACCTGGAGAACGGCGACCGCGACTCGGTCGGCCTCTTCCAGCAGCGGCCGAGCCAGGGCTGGGGCAGCGCCGACGAGATCCAGGACCCGCGGTACGCGGCGAACAAGTTCTACAACGCGCTCAAGAAGGTCGACGGCTGGGAGGACATGCGGGTCACCGACGCGGCACAGGAGGTGCAGCGGTCGGCGTACCCGAACGCGTACGAGAAGTGGGCGGACGAGTCCCGGGTGCTGACCCGCGCCCTGCTGGGCAAGGCCACCGGCGCCGTCGCGTGCACGGTCAGCGGCACCCCGGTCCTGCGCGGCGCGGCCGCCGCGGCCGCCCTGCTGGAGGGCCTGAAGGCGGACTGGGGCCGCAAGCTCACCACCGACAGCCGGTCGGGCGGCCTCACCGTGGCGGTCACCAGCACCAGCGTCGGCTGGCGGTACGCGCACTGGCTGGTCTCGCACGCGTCGGCGACCGGGCTCGAACGGGTGCGGTTCGGCGACATGGAGTGGCACGCCCCAGACGGGAAGTGGCAGCAGGTGACCGAGGAATCGGGCGCCGACGGGCGGCACGTCGTCGCCGAGGTCTTCGCCTGAAGATACTCAGCGTGACTTTCGGCGACCCTCAGTAATCGAGCGCTGCGTATACATCGACATGGACAGCCCGCAACCTCCCTGGTACTAAGTAGGACGTGTTCTGGGAGGCGCTCGAATGGATCCTGTTGGGGTCGGGGGGCGTCACCGCGATCCTCCTCGGAGTGCGCCGCCACCGGCCCGCGCGGAGGGCGCCGTGGCTGCTGCTCGCCGGCTCCCTCGCGGCCCTGGCCGTCGGCGACGTCTTCTACGCGTACGAGGTGGCCTCCGTCTACGACAGCCTGTACCTGCTGATGTTCGCCCTGGTGGCGCTCAGCCTGCTGCAGTTCACCCGGGGCGGCACCCTGATCGGTGACCGGGCCCGGCTGATCGACCTGCTCGCCTTCGCCTGCTCCACGCTGCTGATCGTCTGGGTCTTCGTGGTGAACGCGAACGGCCGGTTCGGCGCGGTCTCGGCCGCCGACGTGATCGGCGACCTGCTGCTGGTCACGGTCGCGGCCCGGCTGGTCGCCTCGGTCCGGGGCGTCGCCGCCTGGCTGCTGCTGGCCGGCGCGATCGGCATGCTCGCCGGCGACGTGGTGTACCCGCTGGTCCCGAACCGGATCACCGAGTCGGCGTTCGTCGTGCTCTACGTCACCTGGGGCCTGGCCGGACTGCACCCGTCGATGGTCCGGCTGACCGAGCCGGCACCGCCCCGGCACGGCGCCTGGCGGCTGCCCTGGGCGGTGCTGCTGACCTGCTCGGCCGCCGGCCCGGTCGCGGTGCTGCTGATCGAGGCGCTGGCCGGCCCGGTCGAGAACGGCGTGGTGATCGCGGTCACCGGGGCGATCACCCTGCTGCTCACCATCACCCGGCTCTCCGACGCGATCAACCAGCACGGCCGGGCGCTGAGCCGGGAGCGTGGCCTGCGCACCGCCACCGCGGCGCTGGTCGCCGCCGCCGACCGCCAGGCCGTCGACGGCGCGGTCCGTGCGGCCGTCACCCAGTTGCTTCCCTCCCATTCGGTACGCCGTGTGGTGCTCGTCACCGAGCTCTCCGAGGCCGAGAAGCCGCCCGCCTCCGCCGGCCCCGGCGACCTGAGCTGGTGGCTGCCGGCGACCGACCCGGACGAGCGCACCCTCGTCCTGCCGCTCCGCCTGGAACCGCTCGCCGTCGCCCGCCCCGGCGGTGGCGCCCTGGTGATCACCGGCACCCGGGAGGCGCTGGCCGCCGGGCACGACGCGCTGGAGGTGCTGGCCGGTCAGGCCGCGCTCGCGCTGGACCGGATCACCCTGGTCGAGGCGGTCGGCCGCCGGGACAGCGACCTCTACCTGCGCGCGGTGATCCGCCACACGGCCGACCTGATGGCGGTGCTCGACGCCGACCGCCGGGTCCGGTACGCCAGCCCGGCCCTGCGCCACCTGCTCGGCCACGACGAGCTCCCGCCGCTGGCCACCCTGGACGACCTGATCCACCCGGACGACCGGCGCCTGGTCCGCGAGGCGCTGCGCGGCGAGGGCGACAACACCGTGCACTGTGCCCTGCGGCGCCCCGACGATTCCCAGGTGCTGGTCGAGGCGACCATCCGGGACCTGCGCGATGACCGGCTGGTCCAGGGCCTGGTGGTGACCATGCGGGACATCACCCACCACCGCGACCCGGCCGAGGGGCTGCCCGCCCAGGAGAACCGGAACGACATGCCGGCCCGGGTGAACCGGCGCTCCGCCCAGCAGCGCTTCCGCTACTGAACACTTCCGGCGCTTCCGCCGGTGAACACTTCCGGACAGCGAAAAGCGGCCCCCGCGTGGGGGCCGCTTTTTCGTCCACCGCTCGGGTCAGCGGGTCAGACCACGACGACCGGTGACACCGACCGTCAGGGCGACACCGATGGCCGCCAGAACCACCTGGAAGAAGAACTCGATCCAGTCGAAGCCGTTGGTGTCGGCGACACCGAACGCCCGGGCCAGCACCGTACCCAGCAGAGCCGCGACAACACCGATGACCATGGTCAGCCAGATCGGGATGTTCTGCTTGCCGGGAACGACCAGTCGGCCGAGGGCGCCGATGATGAGACCGACGATGAGGGCGGTGATGATTCCGGTGACAGTCATTGAGGTCCTCCTCGGGGGTGGAGCTTGTTCGGTTGCGTCCGTCGAGCCCCAGAGTTCCCGACCCCCCGAAAACTCAAACCGCCCTATTTCTTGGCGCCCTTCGGGTCGGCCGCCTCGGAGGTGGAGAGCGCGGCGATGAAGGCCTCCTGCGGCACCTCCACGCGGCCCACCATCTTCATCCGCTTCTTGCCTTCCTTCTGCTTCTCCAGCAGCTTGCGCTTCCGGCTGATGTCACCGCCGTAGCACTTGGCGAGCACGTCCTTGCGGATCGCGCGGATCGTCTCGCGGGCGATGACCCGCGAACCGATGGCCGCCTGGATGGGCACCTCGAACTGCTGCCGCGGGATGAGTTTCTGCAGCTTGGCGGCGATGCTCGTGCCGTACGAGTAGGCCTTGTCCTTGTGCACGATGGCGCTGAACGCGTCCACCGGCTCGCCGTGCAGCAGGATGTCCACCTTGACCAGGTCGGCGGTCTGCTCGCCGGAGGGCTCGTAGTCCAGCGAGGCGTAGCCCTTGGTCTTGCTCTTCAGCTGGTCGAAGAAGTCGAAGATGATCTCGGCGAGCGGCAGGGTGTAGCGCAGCTCCACCCGTTCGGTGGACAGGTACTCCATGCCGAGCAGGTTGCCGCGGCGGCTCTGGCAGAGCTCCATCACGGCGCCCACGTACTCGTTCGGCACCAGGACGGTCGCGCGGACCACCGGCTCCTGGATCTCGGAGATCTTGCCGGACGGGAACTCGCTCGGGTTGGTGACCGTGCGCACCTCGCCGTCCTCGGTCATCACCTGGTAGACCACGTTCGGCGCGGTGGAGATCAGGTCGAGGTTGAACTCGCGCTCCAGCCGCTCGCCGATGATCTCCAGGTGCAGCAGGCCGAGGTAGCCGACGCGGAAACCGAAGCCGAGCGCCGCCGAGGTCTCCGGCTCGTAGGTGAGCGCGGCGTCGTTGAGCTTGAGCTTGTCCAGCGCGTCCCGCAGGGCCGGGTAGTCCGAGCCGTCGATCGGGTAGAGACCCGAGTAGACCATCGGCTTCGGGTCCTTGTAGCCGCCCAGTGCCTCCTTGGCCGGGCGGTTGTTGCCGGTCACCGTGTCACCGACCCGGGACTGGCGCACGTCCTTCACGCCGGTGATCAGGTAGCCCACCTCGCCGACGCCGAGCGCGGTCGCCTTCTCCATCTCGGGCGAGACGACGCCGATCTCGAGCAGCTCGTGCACGGCACCGGTGGACATCATCTTGATCCGGTCGCGGGCCTCGATCCGGCCGTCGATGACCCGGACGTACGTGACGACGCCGCGGTACACGTCGTACACCGAGTCGAAGATCATCGCGCGGGCCGGGGCGTCCGCGTCGCCGACCGGGGCGTGGAACTGCCGGACGATCTCGTCGAGCAGGTGGTCCACGCCGACACCGGTCTTGCCGGAGACCCGCAGCACGTCGGTGGGCTCGCAGCCGATCAGCTTGGCGAGCTCCTCGGCGTACTTCTCCGGCTGCGCGGCCGGCAGGTCGATCTTGTTGAGCACCGGGATGATGTGCAGGTCGTTCTCCATCGCCAGGTACAGGTTGGCGAGGGTCTGCGCCTCAATCCCCTGCGCGGCGTCGACCAGCAGGACCGCGCCCTCACAGGCGGCGAGACTGCGGGAGACCTCGTACGTGAAGTCGACGTGCCCCGGGGTGTCGATCATGTTGAGCACGGCGGTCTCGCCCTGCTTGCCACCCTCGCGGACGGTCCAGGGCATCCGCACGGCCTGCGACTTGATGGTGATGCCGCGCTCGCGCTCGATGTCCATCCGGTCGAGGTACTGCGCGCGCATCTGGCGCGGGTCGACCACCCCGGTGATCTGCAGCATCCGGTCGGCCAGCGTCGACTTGCCGTGGTCGATGTGCGCGATGATGCAGAAGTTGCGGATGCGGCTCGGATCGGTCGATCCGATCACGTTCACGCCGGGGTCGAGCGGTCCAGGCACGGTCGTCCGTTCTTCTCGGGCTGCTTCCAGGGCTTGGGTGGGCCACCGGTGGACCGGCGGCGCCCCCTATCGTCCCACGCCCGTGGGGAAGCCCGGATCACACCCGTTCTCGCGACCGTTCCGCCCCCGGTGCGGGCTCCCCCACAACCGGATCCCCCGCCCTCCGACGTCTCTATCGCCCGCCGGCCCCCGCTGCCCCGCCATCCCCTCTCCGCCGCCCGGCAACGTCGCCACCGCCCGGCCTCCCCACCGCCCGGCAACGTCGCCGTTCCGGGAGCGTCGGGCCTCGTGCCGGTGGGCCGGGTCAGTCGGGCGGCTCCAGGAAGAGGGCTGACAACCGGGGCAGGCGGCGGCGCATCTCGTCCTCGTCGTCGAAGTCCCACAGGTCGGCGGCCTCCGGACGGGTCCGCGGCCTCTCCCCCTGCTCCGGCAGCGGCTCCCCGGTCGCCCGCTGGTAGGCCTCCGCCGCGATCGACAGCACCTCCTCGGCCTCGAAGACCGCGCCGTTCTCCGCGGCGGCCTTGACCGCGACCACGTTCGCCAGCACGTCGGGCGAGCGGACCGCGCTGGCCACGGCGTTCCGCCCGTGCGCCACCAGCCAGCCCCGGAAGCTGTCGAAGCCCTCCTCCGAGCACCCGCCGTTGATCAGGTAGGCCGCCGCCCACAGATCCTCGGTGCCCGAGGCGACCAGCACCTTGTCGAGGTGCCGGCCCCACGCGACGATCTCCTCCGGATCGTGTGTGGCCAGGTCGGCGACGGCACGCTCGGCCACCTCGGCGGGCGAGGCGGGCCGCGTCGCCGTGGCTCGGTCGATGACCGCCCAGAAATCGTCGGTTCGCATGCTGCGATCCTGCCAGCGAGGTACGACAGTTACGAACACGCGAGGATGGGGACATGCGCCCGATCACCCTTCCCGAGATCTCGTACGACGCCACGGCCGTACGCCCGCAATGGGAGGATCTCCCGGAACCCGTGCGGGAGGCGATCAGCGCACGCCTCGACGGCCCGGTGACCGCCGTGCGCAGCGCCGGCGGCGGATTCACCCGCGCCTTCGCCGCCGTCCTGACGACCGCCACCACCAGCGCCTTCGTCAAGGCCGCTCCGCTCGCCGACCCGACCTCCCAGTGGTACGCCCGCGAGGCCGCCCTGACCGCCGCCCTCCCGCCCGAGGTGACCGCGGCGCGACCGCGCTGGACCATGTCCGAGGCCGGCTGGTTCGTCCTCTGCCTGGACGCGATCGACGGCCGTGTCCCGGCGCTCCCGTGGTCCCCCGCCGACCTGCAGGCCACCCTGCGCACCTGGTCGGCCGCCGCGACCGCACTCGCGTACCCCTCCCCCGCCCTGCTCTCGATCGGCATGCCCACCCTCCCGGAGATCCTGAGGTCCGAGATGTCCTGGTGGTCCCGTATAGCCAAGCGCCGCGAGCCGATGCCCGCCACCGCCCGCGACACGGTGGCCCCACGCCGCCTCTCCGAGCTGGCCAAGCTGGAGCGCGCCCTCCCCGCCCTGGCCGCCGGTGACGCGATGTGCCACGGCGACCTCCGCGTCGACAACGTGATGATCGACACCGCCGGGCGCGCCTGGCTCTGCGACTGGACCTGGCCCTGCCTCGGCGCACCATGGTTCGACACGGTCACCCTGCTGATCAGCGCCTGGGCGAGCGGCCACGACACGGACGCGGTCCTGCGCGCATGGGGAGCCCCGGACGAGGGCGTCGACGGCGCCCTGGCCGCCCTCTCCGGATACTGGCTGGTCCGCGCGGCGGGGCCCCCGAGCAGCGCTTCCCCTCACAGCCGCCAGCACCACCTGTTCAGCGGCGCCCAGGCCCTCTCCTGGCTGACCACCCGCCGCGGCTGGCCCGCTTAGCCCCACTCCCACTCCCACTCCCCCGCTCCCGACTCCCCCACCGCCGCTCCTATCGCCGGCTGGCGCCCAGAGGCCCCTCGCGCCCCTTGACACACCCCTCACCGCCAGCCCACCGACCTCGGCTGGGGCTCAGGGGTCCCTCGGCGCCCGTGAGGCACCCTTGAGCCCCAGCCGAAACCTCCTGGCTGGCGCTCGGGGGTGCCTCAACCCGCCGGAGAGACCCTTGGGCACCAGCCAGGAGAAAGCCGGCCAACGGAGATCCCGAGAGCCCGGCGCCTGCGGGGGCATGGCGTCTATGGGGGCGCGGTGCATACGAGAGTCCGGCTCCTACGGGGGCGCGGTGCCTACGGGGGCGGCGCCTACCGGGGCCGGTGCCCATGAGAGCGCGAAGGGCGGCGGGAGGTGTGATGTTGGTCTCGGCAGGTGGGGCGTTCGCGGGAGGGGGCGGCATCGTTTTGGCGGCTCGCAGGGGTGCTGCTAGGCTGGCTCATCGCGTGTGGTGACACGCTGTTGTTTCCTGTCTCGGCCTCAGCTGGGCGCGGGACGCGACGGTAGCCACCGCTGAGACCATTTTCCGCAACCTAGTCAGGACAAGGCTGTCGCGTGGCGAACATCAAGTCCCAGATCAAGCGCAACCGGCAGAACGAGAAGGCCCGTCTGCGCAACAAGTCGGTCAAGTCTTCGCTGAAGACCGTGATCCGCAAGCTGCACGAGGCGAGCGACTCGGGCAACGCCGAGACGGCGACTGCTCTGCTGCGTGACGCCTCGCGTCAGCTGGACAAGGCTGTCAGCAAGGGCGTCATCCACAAGAACCAGGCGGCCAACCGCAAGTCGGCCATCGCCAAGAAGATCGCCTCGCTGTCCGCCTGATCCTGTCGGATCAGGTCAGCGGTCGTTCATTCGCCCGCTGACACCGCCCGCCGGCGGGCGGGCAGAAAAACGAAGCCGGGCTTCGCAGTACCTCTCACGGTATCTGCGCAGCCCGGCCGTTTTTGTTCAGTACGCCGTCGGCCGCGCCCGATCCCGCGTGTGACGTTCGATCACGCACCGCACGCCTCCTCCCCACCCACCAGGGTCGCCGGGGCATCGGGGCATCGGGGCATCGGGGCATCGGCTGGTGCTCGGCGCCGCCTCGACCCGCGCCGCATCGGCCCGGTCATACGTCCCGCGGCGATACAGCTCGGCCGATCCGGGGCAGCGGACGGCGCACGCGCCCGAACAGCACACGCGGGACGGCGCCCGCGCACGAACAGCACAAACAGGGCTGCGCCCGCGCCCGAACAGCACACGCGGGGCGATAGGAGTACACGATCCGGGATCGTGTACTTGCGCAGCCGTCAGAGGGGCGCCGGAACGACTCGATCAGCGATCGGGGACTCCCGCCGCCCCCGATAAGCCATGATCGTGAAACCGGGCCGCCCGCAGCACCGCCGCTTCTCGTGACGGCAGTGCTCGACTGTCCCGCGGGGCAGGGCAGAGCGGGGCAGAGTGGGGCAGGGCAGGGCAGAGCGGGGCCTGTTGACGTACCCGAAAAATGGGCTTAAAAGCGACGCAGTCGTATCACTCGTAGCGGCGGACCGCGGACTGGCGGGCCATCTGCTGGCGAACGTCGGTCTCGTCGGCCCAGGCCCGCCGGACCGGAGTGGCCGTGCCCGCCGTCGGCGACGCCGGGTTGACCCCCGCAGGCTGCCCGTACCCCTGCTCCGCCCCCGAGCGATACCCGCCCTGACCGAAATGGTTCGGCCACTGCTCCGACGGAGCCGGGGCCTGCGCGGCGAACCCACCGCGCCTCGAACGATCGTCGAAGGACGGGTAGGCGCCCGGAGGGGAGGCCACCGCCCCGGAGGATCCCGCCGTCTGAAAAGCCGCCGGGGAACCAGCCGGGTGGTGAGCCATCGGGGGGCCGGCCATCGGGAAGACGGACGGTGGGAATCCGGACGGTGGGAGACCGGGTGAAGGGGACGGCGGGTGGGGTGAAGAGGGCCCGGAGGACGGCTTCGGGACCGTGGCGCGCGCCGCGATCGGCTCCGGGAGCGGTGGCGGATGCGGCAGGGCGCCCGCGATCAGGTCGTTGAACTTGACCATCAGCGCCACCGTCAGCGGCAGCACGAGCACGCCCCACCAGCTGACCAATTCGGCCAGAGCGAGCAGGATGCCGAGGGCGATCGTGCCCTCCAGGAACACGAAGCAGAGCAGTGAGCTGGGCGTCAGATGGCGGAGTCCCAGCATGCGGGCGTAGAGCGGCTGATCGTCGACGCCCGCGCGGCGGGACCGGACCGTGCGCGTCATCGGCCGCCGCCCGAGCGGCGGGCCGTCGCGACGGCGAAGACGGCCTGTTCGAGGGCGTACCCGCGGTCCTCGGCGCCACCCTTGACGGCGGCGTTGCAGTCGGCGGCGGCGCGCATCGCGTCGACCAGGCCCTCCGGCGTCCAGCCACGGCTGCGCTCCTGGGCCCGCTGGATCTTCCAGGCGGGCATGCCGAGCGTACTGGCCAGCTGGTACGGGTTCCCGCGCCCGGCCGAGGCGACCCTGGCCACCGTGCGCACGCCGTCGGCGATGGCGTCGGCGATCGGGACCGCGTCGACGCCGACGTGCAGGGCCCAGCGCAGCGCCTCCAGCGCGCCGGGAAGGTCACCGACCATCGCGGCGTCGGCGACCGTGAAGCCGCTCACCTCGGCGCGGCCCTTGTAGTAGCGCGCCACCACCGCCTCGCTGATCTTCCCGTCCGTGTCGGCGATCAGCTGGGAGCAGGCCGCGGCGATCTCGCGCAGGTCGTTGCCGACCGCCGCGAGCAGGGCGGACGCGGCGGACTCGTCGCAGCGGCCGCCGTTGCGGCGGAACTCGTCGCGCACGAAGGCGATCCGGTCCCGGTCGTTCTTCAGCTTCATCGCGGGCACCACGGTGGCGCCGGCCTTCTGCAGCCCGTCGGCGAAGGCCTTGCCCTTCGCACCACCGGGGTGGGTCACGATCAGGGTCACGTCCGGGTCCGGGTTCTTGGCGTACGCCAGCAGCGCCGCGCTCAAATCCTTGCGCGCATCCTGTCCGCTTCGGATCACCAGCACCCGCCGCCCGCCGAAGAGTGACGGGCTGAGCATCTCGGCGACCTCGCCGGCGGCCAGCGCGCCCGCTTCGTACTCTCGGACGTCCGCTCCGGGGTCGGCGGCGCGTGCCCCCTCGACCGCCGAGGCGACGGCACGGGCGGAGAGTAACTCCTCGTCGCCTTGGACGAGCAACAACATCGGCGGGGCGGCGTTCACGCCCGCCATCGTCGCACGTTCGGGTCAAGCGCTGGACAGGCTCACTCCTTCGCGCAAAGCGACTGATCACTGAATGCGAAAGCAGACATATCAATCCGCGGAGATGGCGATCACCCCGTAAGGTGGCCCGATCGCCGCTGACCTATTAGCACGGTATCGAGGCCTTTAGCGGTTATTTCGGGTGATTTGTGGGCCCCGCGGTCGGGCGTGTCCCGGCGGCCCGCGACCCGCCCGGCCAGCCTCTGGAACGGCATCTCGACGTACCGGTGACTGATATGGCCCAGAACCAGCACCACCGCGAGATAGACGACCGCCACCCCGGCCCGCACCGGAACCGGGGCACCGGCGGCGAACTCGATCCAGCCCCGGGCGGCGAAGAGCACGACCATGTGCAGCAGGTAGACCGAGTAGCTGACCGTGCCCACCCAGGCAAGCGGGCCCACCCAAGCGCGCGGGCCCACCACGGCGAACGGGCTCACCCAGGCGCGCCGGATCACCACGGCGAGCGGACCCACCCAGGCGCGCCGGATCACCACGGCGAGCGGGCCCACCCAGGCGCGCCGGATCACCACGGCGAGCGGGCCCGGCACCCGCCGGTGGCGCAGCGCCATGGCCACCCCGAAGACCAGCACCGCCAGCACCACCCCGGCGCTCCAGGACCGGGCCGCCGGGAACGTGTCGGTGCCCATCAACGTCCACATCCCGCCGTACGCGCAGGCACCCGCGATCGCGGCCCCGGTCACGCCGAGCACCGCCGCCACGGCCCGCCACCGGGCGGTCTGCCCCCGCTCGGCGCGGTGGATCGCGGTGCCGGCGAACATCACCCCGAGGATCACGAAGCCCTCCCACGGCCCGGTCCGCTGGTTGCACCCGAGCAGCGCCAGCACCCCCGCGCCGAGCAGCACCGCGCCACCGGCGACCAGCGCCCGGCGCCGCGTGCAGACCGCGGTCACCCCGGCGGCCAGCACCACCGTGGTGACCACCGCGGCGGTGAGCATGGCCGTCTCCGAGCCGGCGAACGTACGGGTGGGAAGCACCCCGCCCAGGGCGACCGCCGCAACGGCCAGGACCAGCGCGATCCCCGCACTGAACCGGTGCGCGCCGGCCACGAAGAGCACCGTGACGACCAGGTAGAAGAGCATCTCGTAGGAGAGCGTCCAGAATTGGTACTGCGCGTTCGGGAAGCCGAGCGCCTCCTGCAGCATCGACGCGTGGGCGAGCAGCGTGGCGCCCGGGTGCTCGCGCAGCCCCTCCGGCACCGCGCCGTACTCGGCCTGCGCGACCAGCCCGGCCAGCGCGATGGCGACCGTGAACGCCGGGTACAGCCGGAACACCCGCCCGATCCAGAAGCGCCGCGCCGAGCCGCTCCGCTCGATCGAGGCCGGCACGATGTACCCGCTGACCAGGAAGAAGAGCGTCACGCCGAAGGTACCGGCGTGGAACCACTGCACGGTCACCAGCTTGAGGTCCGGCGCCAGATAGGACGCGAAGTGCTCGTAGACGACCGCGAGCACCGCGATACCGCGCAGTGCGTCGAGCCACTTCAGCCGGGTGGGCATCGGGCGACCGTACTGAAGTCCACAGGATGCGCCAAGCGGCGTCACCGTTCGTTCGCAGAATGAAGCCGTCCTGGTCCCGGTTTGCATCGATGGTCACCCTTCGGTATGTCCGTTCGCGGCCACCGCGATCCCCCGGTCCAGCGCGACCGCCGCCACGTCGCCCTGCCGGTCCGTGCGCAGCACCCGCGCCCCGTCCCGGGCCAGCCGGTCCAGCAGGGCGGCGTTCGGGTGCCCGTAGTCGTTGTCCACGCCCACCGAGACCAGCGCGACCGCCGGATCGACCGCGTCCAGCAGCGCGGTCGACTGCAGCGCGCTCCCGTGGTGCGCCACCTTCAGGACGTCCGCCCGGAGCGCCGCCGCACCCAGCCGCTCGACGAGAGCGTCCTGCTCCTCGGTCTCCGCGTCGCCCGGCAGCAGCACCGTCCGCCCGCCGACCACCGCCCGCAGCACCAGCGAGTTGTTGTTCGGGTCGGAGTTGGTCCCCCGGAGCGGCTCGACCGGACCGAGCACTTCCAAGGTCAACCCCTTTTGCGCGTACGCCCACCCGGGCCCCACCACATGCACGGGGGCGAGCGCCGCCACCGCCGCACGGCCTCCGGCGGGCTCCGGCCAGTCCGGTGCGATCACGGCACCCACCGTCCGCCCCCGGAACACGCCGTCCACCCCACCCACGTGATCCGCGTGGAAGTGGCTGACCACGAAGAGCACGACGTGGTCGATCCCGAGCCGCCGCAGGCACCCGTCGACCGCCTCCGGCTCGGGACCCGCGTCGACCACCACGGCCCGGTGCACCCCGGCGGCGAGCACCACCGCGTCGCCCTGGCCCACCGAGCACGCCACGACCAGCCAGTTCGGGGGTGGCCAGCCGGACGCGAGGAGGCGTACCGGGAGAGCGCCGAGGATCGTGCAGAGCGTGACGACGGTGGCGAGGCGGCGTACCACCGCGCGCCGGGCCGCCACCAGGAACGCCACGGTCAGCCCGGCCAGCAGAAGCGCGCCACCCACCCCGGACGGCCAGGGCAGCGCGCCGGCCGGCACCCGGGCGCCGGTACGGGCGACCAGCACCAGCCACTCGGCCGGCCAGTGCGCCAGCCAGGCGGTGAACGCGGCGCCGCCCGGCCAGAACGGCGAGAGCACCGCCGCGGTCACCCCGAGCAGCGTGGCCGGCGGGATCGCCGGTACCACCACCAGGTTCGCCGGCACCGCGATCAGGCTGACCGTCCCGGAGATCCCGGCGATCACCGGTCCACAGGCGACCTGCGCCGCCGCCGGTACGGCCAGCGCCTCCGCCGCACCGGCCGGCCACCCGCGCCGGCGCAGACCGTCCCGCCAGACCGGGGCGAGCAGCAGCAGTCCCGCGGTGGCCAGCACGGAGAGCGCGAACCCGGCGTCCGCCGCCAGCTCCGGGTCGGCGAGCAGGAGCACGGCCGACGCCGCCGCGAGCGCCGGAACCGCCGCCCGGGGCCGTCCGGAGGCGAGCCCCAGCAGCCCGATCGCCCCCATCGCCGCGGCCCGGATCACGCTCGGCGACGGCCGCGCCAGGATCACGAACCCGGCCAGCGCGACACCGCAGAGGATCGCGCAGAGCACCGGGCCGGCCCCGGTCCGCCGGATCGCGAACAGCACCACCCCGAGCACGATCGCCACGTTCGACCCGGAGACCGCGTTCAGGTGGGTCATCCCGGTCGCCCGGAAGTCCGCCGCCAGCGCCGGGTCGAGCCGGCTGGTGTCGCCGACCACCAGCCCCGGCAGCAGCCCACCCGCGTCGTCGGGGAGCGGTTCGCAGGCGCGCTGGAGCCCGGCACGCAGGGCACCCGCCGCCCGTTGCGCCCAGGAGGGCTCGCCGATCAGCTGCGGGGCCTTCCGGATCGAGAGGACCGCGGCCCGCAGATCGCCGGTGCGGGGCGCGGACAGGGTGGCGCTCGCGGTGAGCCGCTGCCCGGGCAGGAGCCCTCGCCAGGCGGCGTCGCTCCCCAGCACGAGGACCCGGGCGGAGAGCCCGATCGACGGCCCGTCCTCCGGTCGTACGCCCACCAGCTCCGCCGTGACCAGGTAGCTCGCCCGCCCGGACACCCCGGCCAGCGCTCGCGGGTCGTCCTCGACCACCAGCTCGACGCCGACCGGCTCCCCGGAGTCGATGAGGCCGGTGAGCTCGGGGGCTTCCCGGACACCGACCCGCGCGGCGGTGGCGATCGCGCCGCACCCGGCCCCGAGCGCCACCGCCACCACGATCCACGTCACCGCCGTACCCGGCCGTCCCGAGCGCCACCCTCCGCTCGGCTTCTCCGGGCGGCCTCCACCACTCGAGTCCTTCCGGCGGCCTCCACCACTCGAGTCCTTCGGGCGGCGCCCATCACTCGAGTCCTTCGGGCGGCGCCCACCGGGTGGCCGCTTCTCGCCGCGGGCCGCGAGGGTGATGCCCGCGAGGATCAGGGCGGTCGCGCCGAGGAGCAGACCGGAGCGGGCGGCGAGGTGGAGCGCGGCGAGGGCCGTGAGCCAGACGCCCAGGGTGAAACCGGCCAGCCGCAGGTCCGGTACCCGGCTCCTCACACCGTCACCAGGTCCTTGAGCTGCTCGTACCGGGCATCCCCGATCCCGTCGACCTGCCGCAGATCGCTGACCGCGGTGAACCCGCCCGCCGCCGTACGGGCGTCCAGGATCCGCTGTGCCAGCACCGGCCCGACCCCGGGCAGCGTGTCCAGCTCGGCCGCCCCGGCGGTGTTCAGATTGACCAGCGCCCCGCCCGCCGTACCCGCCGGCACCGCCGGTGCGACCACGCCGGACCCGGCCGACGGCGTCACGCCCACCATGATCAATTCCCCGTCGGCGACCCGGCGGGCCAGGTTGAGCATCGCCACGTCCACACCGGGTTCCGCGCCACCGGCCGCCGCCAGCGCGTCCGCCACCCGGGCACCCGGCGACAGCCGTACCAGCCCCGGCCTCCGCACCTTCCCGCCCACCGCGACCACCACCTCACCGGCCGCGCCGGACTGAACCGCGGCGGGCGCCGCGCTCACCGTGCTCCCGAAGACCGGCGCCACCGGATCCACCTCCGGCCGCGCCCGCCAGGCCAGGAACGCCGCCACCAGCACCACCACGACCGCCACCGCCGCCAGCGCCCGGACCCCCGCCCGCCCGGGATCGAACGCCCGCAACCACCCACGCCCGCCGCTCGCCGCCGCGCCGTCACCCCGCCCACCGAACGCCCCGGCCCCGCTCAGCCCGGGCCCCTCCTCCGGCTCCGCCCCACCGTCGAACTCCCAGGCGTAGCGCTCCCCCATCCCCTCCCCCATCCCCTCCTCCTTCGCGGAAGCCCCACCGCCCGGCCAATCGGGCGGGGCCAGCGGGGTACGCGGGTAGAGCGCCGCGGCGTCCACGGCAGGCATCGCGGACTCCACCCCGGCATCCACAGCCGCCACCCCGGCAGACATCCCGCCCGCATCACCATCGAGAACCGCGCCTCCACCGGTCTCCGCCCGGTCCAGCTCCGACCAGGCCGGAATGACGTCCGCCCACGACAGCGGCCCTTCCTCGTCCTCCGCCGCCGCCCCCGGCCGCCGCACCGGAGGCCGTACCGTCCCCGGCGGCCGTCCCGGCGGCCTCCCCCGCTCCGGTGGCGCCCCGGGCCGGAACCCGGATCCCGGCGGCACCACCCGCGGCCGTGGCCCACCCGGTGCCATGAAATAGGCGACGCCGGGCGGAATCCGCGGCCCGCCACCCGGGCCGGCCCCGCCACCCGGATCGGCCCCGCCGCCCGGGCCGGCCCCTGCGTCAGCGCCGGATACGCTGCCTGAGGCGGGTGGGCTGCCCGTACTGCCTTCGTCGAGGACCGCCCGCAGCCGGGCCGTGACGACGTCGCCGGTATTCTTCGCGTCTCGCACAGGCCCCGACGCTAGGGAGATCCGCTCTCCCGCTCCTCGCCTCCTGTGGACGACGGCGCACTGTGGACAACCTCGAGACCGGCCAGATTCGTGCTAAGGAACCGCGTGTGACCTCAGGACCCTCCGCTCCCGCCCGGGCCTCGGCCGTCGTCGGCCTCCGTGCCGCGGGCTGCGTCTTCGCCGAGGACGAGGCGGCCGTTCTCGCGGGCGCCGCGCCCGACGACGCCACCCTGGACGCCCTGGTGCGACGCCGCGCCACCGGCGAGCCCCTGGAACAGGTCGTCGGCTGGGCGGACTTCTGCGACGTCCGGGTACGCCTGCGCCCCGGCGTCTTCGTTCCCCGCCTCCGCAGCGGACTCCTGGTCCGTACCGCGGCGGCGGAGGCGGTGGCTGCGCGGTCGAGCGCGGGGACGACGAGCCCCGGCGTCACGGTCGTCGACCTCTGCTGCGGGTCCGGGGCGCTCGGGCTCGCGGTGCGCCGTCGCGTACCCGGCATCGCCCTCCACGCCGCCGACCTGGACCCCGCCGCCGTCGCCTGCGCCCGCGACAACCTGGGCCCGGACCGGGTCTACCAGGGCGATCTCTTCGCCGCCCTCCCGGCCGCGCTCCGCGGAACCGTCGACGTGCTGATCGCGAACGTCCCCTACGTCGCCACCCGGCACATCCCGTTCCTGCCCGCCGAGGCCCGCGACCACGAGCCGCACACCGCGCTGGACGGCGGCGAGGACGGGCTCGCCCTGTTCCGCTCGGTCGCCGCCGGTGCCCGGGACTGGCTCGGCGCCGGTGGCCTGCTGCTCTCCGAGATCACCGAGGCGCAGATCCCGCTCGCCGTCGCCGCCGTCGATGGGAACGGATTGACGCCCGGCGTGGTCTCCGACGATGATCTCGACGCGTACGTGATCACCGCGAGACGGTAGAGGTCCCCGTGGGCCTGATGCGACGGGTTGCCCGTGCCCGGTTGGCCGGCCAGGTCATCCGGCGATTGCGCCGCTCCGGGATCCGGGACGCCCGCTACCACGCGGCCACGTTCGAGATCCGGTTCACCGCTCCCGGCGACACCGAGCCGACCATCCTGCAGCTCGCCCCGATGCTGGGCCGTCCCCGCCGGGAGCGTCTCACCCACATCGCCGCCCTGCTGCACACCCCGGGCCTGCCGCCCGACTGGTCCGGCGCCGCGCCCCGGTTGCGCCCCGTGCTCCGCCGCGCCGCGCCGGGCGCGCCACTGCACCGCCCGGCCTTTCCGCACCTGTCCGAGTTCGTGGTGGTCGATCAGCCCGAGTTCCTCACGTACGTCACCACGACCCAGCCCGCGACCTGGAACGTCACGGCCGACGAGGTCTTCACGGCCGCCCGCGCCAACCTCCCCGGCGCCGTCCTGCACGGCACCCCCAGCGACCGCCCGGTGGTGGTCCGTTTCGTCGACGACGGCAACGCGTACTGGACCTCACACCTGCTGCTGCCCGGCTGGCTGTCCCGCCTCGCCGGCCAGGTGGGCGGCCCACCGGTGGCCTTCGCCCCGGACCGTGGCACCCTGCTGGTCACCGCCGACGTCGTCACCCCGATCGACGGCAGCCTCCTGCCGGCCCTCTTCGCCCAGGCCGAGGAGATCTTCCTCGCCTCCCCACACCCGTTGACCCCGATGGCCTACACGAGCGACCCCGAGGGCCGCACCATCCCCTACCCCGCACCGCCCGGCCACCCCTTGCACGACTGCGTCCAGCGCGCCGAACACCTGCTCGCCACCCACACGCCCTCCGAGCCGTAGCCACGCGGTCCCACACAACCGGCACCGAAGGAACCCGGCCACCGGCGAAGGGGCGGTTGAGAGACACGGGCTAGTCGCGGCGGTGGACGACGACGCCGGCCAGGCCCGGGCCGGTGTGTGCGGCGACCACCGCGCCGACCTCCGTCAGGTAGCAGTCGCGCAGGCGGTCGCCCAGGCGCATGGTGATCGCGTCGACCAGGGCCGTCGCGCGCTCCGGAGTGCCCAGGTGGTGCACCGCGATGTCCGCCTCGCCCTCCCCCGCCGCCTCCACCGCCAGGTCGACCAGGCGGGTCAGGGCGCGCCCGGCCGTGCGGACCTTGTCGCGGACCACCACCGCGCCGTCCACCACGTGCAGGATCGGCTTGACCGACAGGGCCGTGCCGAGCAGCGCGGACGCCGCCCCGATCCGGCCGCCGCGGCGGAGGAACTCCAGCGTGTCGACGTAGAAGAGCGTGCTCACCCGCGCGGCATGGTCGGCGGCCACCGCACGTACGGCGGCAAGGTCTTGACCTTGAGAAGCGGCCGTGGCGGCGGCCAAGGCGGGGAAGCCCAGCCCCATCGCCGCCGTCCCGCTGTCCACCACCTGGACCCGGGGGCCGACCTCGGCGGCCGCCAGCACGGCCGCCTCGAAGGTGCCGGAGAGCTTGGCGGAGAGGTGCACCGAGACGACGCCGTCGTAGCCGTCCGCGAGCAGGCGACGGTACTCGGCGGCGAACTGGGACGGGGCGGGACGGGAGGTGCTGACCTCGGTGCGGCGCGCCCCGAGTGCCCGGGCCACCTCGGCCGGGAAGATCTCCCGGCCCTCCAGGCCGTCCCAGCCGTTGATCACTACGGTGAGCGGCACGATGGTCAGCTCATACGTGCCGCTCAGCTCGTCGGGGAGGTAGGCGGTGGAGTCGGTGACGACCGCGATGGTCATGCACGAACAATAGTCACTCCGGCGTGACCGAGGAGACCGCGAACGGCTCACCCTGCTGGCACGTCGTCATCATGCCGGGCTGAGGCTTGCCGACCACGCTCACCTTGGTGCCCGCCACGGCCTGGGCGCGCAGGGCCGCGTCGCCGAAGACCAGCAGGTGTACGCCGTCGGCGTCCTGCAGCAGCAGGCAGTTCGGCTCCACGCCCTCGGTCACCGTGCCGGTGATCGTGGTCGAGCCGGCCGTCGAGGTGACCCGGGTGGGCGCCGAGGGCACACCGGCGGCGGACGAGGCGATGGCCGACTCGGTGGACGGCGTGCTGCCGACCGCCGGGGCGCTCGCCTCGGTGCCGCCGTTCGCGCAGGCGGACATGGTGAGGATCAGGGCAGCGGGGACGAGAATGCGACGGATCATGGTCCTTGGACGCTCCAGGGGACGGGCCGGTTCCCTAGACCGCCGGGGGAACCGGGCGTTCGGCGAACGCACCCACGTTGTACGCCCCCAACTGCCATCCGCGCGAGTCGTCGTGCGTGAGATCCACCCAATGACAGTTCTGCAGGGCGCGCAGCGTCCGCAACTGCTCCCGCCGCCAGCCGAGCAGGTGCCCGATCCCCTGCCGGGCCGCGGCGCCGTGGGTGGCGACCACGGTCGTCCCGCCCGGGGTGAGCGCGGCCGCGTCGAGCAGCGCGTCGCAGACGCGTTTGCCCATGTCGTCCAGGGTCTCCACGTCGTTGCCGACGACGTCCTCGCCGGCCGTCCAGCGGGCGTGCTCGGCGGGGTGCCGCTCGGCGACCTCGGTCATGGTCAGGCCCTGCCAGGTGCCGAAGAACCGCTCCCGCAGCCGCTCGTCGTAGCGCACCGGCAGCCCGGTGAGCCCGGCGAGCGCGGCGGCGGTGTCGGCGGCCCGGCTCAGGTCGCTGGCGACGACCGCGTCCGGCCGGAGCCGGAGCAGCAGAGCGGCGGCCTCGGCGGCCTGACGGCGGCCGAGATCGTTGAGCGGCACGTCGGTCTGGCCCTGGACCCGGTTGCCCGCGTTCCAGTCCGTGTTGCCGTGCCGCCAGACGATCAGCCGCGTCACAGCGCGTCGGCGGCCGTACCCGCGTCGACCATGTCGCGGTCGACGAACGGGATGGTCGGGCAGTCCTTCCACAGCTTGTCGAGGGCGTAGAACTCCCGCTCCTCGGAGTGCTGGACGTGCACGACGATGTCGATGTAGTCGAGCAGGACCCACCGGCCCTGCCGCTCGCCCTCGCGGCGCACCGGCTTCGCCTTCTCCGGCAGCCCGACCAGGGCTTCCTCGATGGCGTCGACGATCGCGACCACCTGGCGCTCGTTGGACGCCGAGGCGATCACGAACGCGTCGGTGATGGCGAGCTGGTCGCCCACGTCGATGATGGAGATGTCCTGCGCCTTCTTGTCGGCGGCGGCCTGCGCGGCTGCCATCGCCAGTTCCAGGGCGCGCTCATTGACGGGCAAAAGAGTCCCCTCGCTCGGGTTTCAGGTCCTCCCAGTGTCGCACGCTGGTCCGGCAAACCCCGAGTCCGAATAGAGCCCCCGCTTGTTGATGTACTGCACGACACCATCCGGCACCAGATACCAGACCGGCAGGCCGGACGCCACGCGGGCACGGCAGTCGCTCGACGAGATCGCCATGGCCGGCACCTCGACCAGCGTGACGCTCTCCGGGGGCAGGTGAGCACCGGAGAGCTCGAAGCCCGGCCGGGTCACCCCGATGAAGTGCGCCAGGCCGAGCATGGTCAGCGCGTCCTTCCAGGAGAGGATCCGGGAGAGCGCGTCGGCGCCGGTGATGAAGAAGAGCTCGGCGGACTGGCCGTAGACCGCGCGCATGTCGCGCAGCGTGTCGACGGTGTACGTGGGCCCGTCCCGGTCGATGTCCGCCCGGCTGACGTGGAACCGGGGATTCGACGCGGTGGCGACCACCGTCATCAGGTAGCGGTCCTCGGCGGGCGAGACCTTCCCCTTCTCGTACGGCTGCCCGGTCGGCACGAACATCACCTCGTCCAGGCCGAAGCGGGCCTGCACCTCGCTCGCCGCCACCAGGTGTCCGTGGTGGATGGGGTCGAACGTCCCACCCATGATCCCTACGCGCCTGGCCATCCGAGCAGAATAGTCAGCCGTCGAGACGCTTGCGTACGGCGGCCAGCAGGTCACTCGCCGTGAACGGTTTCTCCAGCAGTGCCACGCCGGGCTCCAGGGTGCCCTGAGAGGCCAGGATCGGCTGGGCATAACCGGACATGTAGAGCACCCGCGTGCTCGGGCGCAGCCCCACCAGCCGCTCGGCCAGCTCCTTGCCCAGCATCCCGGGCATCACCACGTCGCTGACCAGCAGGTCGATCTGCCCCTCGTGCCGGGCGGCGAGCTCCAGGGCCTCGAGGCCGCCCTCGGCCACCATCACCCGGTACCCGGCCCCGCTGAGGATCCGGCCGGTCAGGTCGCGCAGCCCGTCCTCGTCGTCGACCACGAGCAGGATCTCACCGTTCCCGCCGACCGCGGCGGGCTCCTCGCCGACCGGTTCGGGCGCCACACCGTCCCCGGCCGGGATCAGGACGGTGACCGTGGTGCCCAGGCCCGGCTCGCTGGCGATGGTGACCTCGCCGCGGGCCTGGGTGACGATGCCGTACACGGTGGCCAGGCCGAGCCCGGTCGCCTCGCCACGCGGCTTGGTGGTGAAGAACGGGTCGAACGCGCTCTCCAGCACGTCCGGGGTCATCCCGCAGCCGGAGTCGCTGATCCGCAGCCGGACCCGGTCGCCGAGCCGCCCGGTGTCGATCACCAGGTTCCCGCCGTCCGGCATCGCGTCGCGCGCGTTGGAGGCGAGCTTGACCAGCATCTGCTCGATCTGGGCCGGGTCGCAGGTGATCGAGGGCAGATCCGGCGCGAGCCGGGTGATCAGCGTGACCGGCTCGCCGAGCGTCGTCTTCAGGGTGCCCCTGGCCTGCTCGATCAGCGCGTTCAGGTCGACCGGCTGGGGGCGGACCACCTCGCGGCGGGCGAAGGCGAGCAGCTGGTGGGTGAGGTCGGTGCCGCGGGTGCCGGCCTTGACCACCTGACGGGCGTCGTCGGCGATGGCCTTGAGGTCGGCGCCCGGGGTCTCCGCCTCCTCGATCACGAAGTTGGCGTAGTTCAGGATGACGCCGAGCATGTTGTTGAAGTCGTGCGCGATCCCGCCGGCCAGCTGGCCCAGGCTCTCCAGACGCTGGCTGCGGTGCAGCTGGGCCTCGGCGCGCAGCTTGGCCTTCTCCTCCTCGCTGCGGTGCCGGTCGGTGATGTCCCGGACCACCGCGACGGCGAGCCGGCCCTGCGGGGTCTCGATCACCGTGGTCGAGGACTCCACCGGGAACTCGGTGCCGTCCCGGCGGCGGGCGGTGGTGACCACGGTGCCGATCGAGCCCGGCGGGGCGGACGCCATCAGCCGCCGGCGCTCCGGGAACAGCGCCCGGGAGTCGTCGGTGAGCAGGATCTCGACGGACTGGCCGACCAGGTCCGCCTTCGGCCAGCCGTACACCTGCTCGGCCCGGTCGTTGGCCAGCACGATGCGCAGGCCGTCGAGGACCAGGATCGCGTCCGGCGCCGCCTTGAGCAGGCCACCGGACAACTCCTCGGACCATTCCACGCATTCACCCCCGTAGCCCACAGGCTAAGCGGTTAAGCGGGGGAAAACCGGCGAATCAGGTCATCCACGGGCCTGCAGGGCACGCCGCATGTCGTCGTCGGCGTCCTGCACCACGCGGCGCAGCAGCGGGTGCAGATCCGGGCGGGCCAGCAGCTCGGCGGCGTGCCGCCGGGCCGTCGCCGAGACCGCCACCTCCGGGTACGCCGCCACGGCCACCTTCTCCGCGCTCATCCCGTTGCGGATCCGCAGCATCTCCGGCATCTGGGCGAAGTACCGCTCGACGTACGGCATGAGCAGGGCGAGCTGCTCCGGATGCCAGAAGCCGAGCGCGGTGACCTGGGTGAGCCGGTTGGAGAGCGTGGCGTCCCCGACGATGGCGGTCCAGGCCGCCTCCTTGGCCGCGGGCTCGGGCAGTGCGGCGTGGCAGCGGGCCGCCCACTGCTGTCCGCCGGCGCTGCGGTCGACGGCCAGCTCCGCGTCGATCGCCGCCGCGTCCGCCGCGCCGAGGATGACCAGCCGGTAGAGGATCAGCCAGCGCAGGTCGGTGTCGATCGCCAGGCCGGCCGGCACACCCGCGCCGTCCAGCCAGCCGCGCAGCCGGGTGGTGTCCACCGAGGAGCCGATCAGCCCGCGGGCCGCGGCGAGCTGCCGGGAACCGCCGGCCGGCGAGGCGGCGAGCAGCCGGTCGGTGGCCTGGGCGACCAGATCCAGCGCGGCCGGGCGGGTCTCCGGGGTGGCGTACCGGTCGACCAGGCCCCGGGTGATCCGCAGCACATCCTCGATGATCACCACCTCGGTCTCCACCGGCAGCGCGGCGAGGACCAGGGTGACCAGCTCGGCGACCGGGCGCTCGCCGTCCACCACCGCGTCCAGGGTCGAGGCCCAGATCACCGCGCGGGCCAGCGAGTCGTCCAGCAGCGGCAGCAGCATCGGAACGGTGGCGGCCGAGTCGTCGTCCAGCCGGATCTTCGCGTACGCGAGATCCCCGTCGTTGAGCAGCAGCAGGTCCGCCGCGCGCACCCCCGCCAGCTCGGGCAGCACGGTCCGCCCGGCCGCCTCCACCTCGACCTCCAGCAGTTCCCGCCGGACGACCGTGCCGCCCGCGGTGTGGTCGTAGAGCCCGATCCCGATCCGGTGCGGCCGCAGCGTGGCGTACCCGTCCGGCGCGGTCTGCACCACGGCCACCTCGGCGTACACGTCCCCGTCGCGCACCACGTCGAGCCGGAGCGTGTTCACCTGGGCCCGCCGCAGCCAGACCTCGGCCCAGGCGGTCAGGTCCCGGCCGCTCGCCTTGGCGAGCGCGCCGAGCAGATCGGCCAGGGTCGCGTTGCCGTAGGCGTGCGCCGCGAAGTGCTCGTTCAGCCCGGCCCGGAACGCGTCGTCGCCCAGCCACGCGACCAGCTGCTTGAGCACGGCGGCGCCCTTGGCGTACGAGATCCCGTCGAAGTTGAGCAGTGCCGCGTCGGTGTCCACCACCGCGGTGGGCGCGACCGGGTGGGTGGACGGCCGCTGGTCGGCGCGGAGCCCCCACGACTTGCGGTGCATCGCGAAGGTGGTCCAGGTGTTCCGGTATTGGGTGGCCTCCCCGGCGACCCGGGTGCCGAGGTACTCCGCGAAGGACTCGTTCAGCCAGAGGTCGTCCCACCAGGCCATGGTCACCAGGTCGCCGAACCACATGTGCGCCATCTCGTGGGCGATCACGTTGGCCCGGCGCTCCCGCTCACTCTCGGTCACCGCCGAGCGGGGGATCAGCTCGTCCTGGAAGACCACGAGGCCGGGGTACTCCATCGCGCCGAAGTTGAACTCCGGGGCGAACGCCTGCTGGTAGTGGCCGAACGGGTAGCGGATCTCGAACATCTCGTGGAACCGGTCCAGGCACTGCTTGGTGATCTCGAAGATCTCCGGCGCCTCGGCGTCCAGCTGGGTGGCGAGCGCCGCCCGGGCGTAGAGCGCCAGCGGGATGCCGTCGTGCTCGTCGGTGCGCACGTGCCACGGCCCGGCGATCATCGAGGCGAGGTAGGTGGCGATCCGCTCGGTCGGCCCGAACTCCCAGCGCCCGCCCTCCCGGCGCAGCAGCCGCCCGTTGGTGGCGACCACCCACTCCTCGGGCGCGGTCACCGCGAGCTGGAAGGACGCCTTGAGGTCGGGCTGGTCGAAGCAGGGCAGCACCCGCCCGCCGTTGTTGATGAACAGGTGCTGGTAGAGGTAGACGCCGCCGTCCGCCGGGTCGACGTACCGGTGCAGGCCCTCGCCGTTGTTCGAATACCGCATGGTCGCGTCCACGACCAGCTCGTTCTCCTCGGCCAGCCCGGTCAGCGCGAGCCGTGACCCGGCCACCGCGGTGTGCCCCACCGGCTCGCCGTTCAGCGTGATCGACCCGATCACGGCCGGCTCGAACTCCAGGAACGTCGACGCGCCGGGCCGGGCCCGGAACCGCACGGTCGTCCGGGACCGGAACGTGTCGCCGGGGTCGGTGAGATCCAGGTCGACGTCGTATTTCCGCACGTCGACGGTGGACGCCCGGTCGGCGGCCTCGGCACGGGTGAGGGTCGGCATGACGATAATCATGCCCGCCTGGGAGCGCTTTCCGTGCACCCGGGTCTGTTAGCCTCGGCTCATGCGCGCGTTCGGTCTCCAGTGGTGGCGCCCCTGACGGGGCGGCACTCCCACGCACGCGTTTTTCCGCGGCCGCCCGAGTTCCGGGCGGTCGTGCTGCGTTTCCAGGGCAGGCTCTCGGGACCGGTGTGGTCATCCGTACCGCAAGAATCCGCACCGCAAGAAGGAGCCCACCGTGACGACGACCCTGACCCGGACCCGGCGCCTCACCGGTTTTCAGCCCACCGGGCACCTGCACCTCGGCAACCTGCTGGGCGCCCTGCGCCCGTTGATCGCGGCGCAGGAGACCACCGACTCGATCGCGATGATCGTGGATCTGCACGCGATGACCGTCGAGCACGATCCGGCCGCGCTCCGCGCCTACGTGCTGGAACAGGCGACGATCATGCTGGCCGCCGGGGTGGACCCGGCGCGCACCCCGATCGTGGTGCAGTCCCAGATCCGCGAGCACACCGAGCTGCACTACCTGCTGGAGTGCGTGGCGGTGCACGGCGAGGCGGCCCGGATGATCCAGTTCAAGGAGAAGTCGGCGGCCGGCGGCACGGTCCGGCTCAGCCTGCTGACCTATCCGGTGCTGATGGCCGCGGACATCCTGCTCTACGACACCGCGGAGGTACCGGTCGGCGAGGACCAGACCCAGCACCTGGAGCTCGCCCGGACGCTCGCCACCCGGTTCAACGCCCGCTACGGCCGGACCTTCACGGTGCCCGAGGGGGTCCGCCCGGAGGCCGGTGCCCGGATCATGGATCTGGCCGACCCGCAGCACAAGATGGGTAAGAGCACGGTGAGCGGTGCCGGGCGCATCGGGCTGCTGGACCCGCCCGAGGTGATCCGGAAGGCCGTCGCCCGGGCCGCCACCGACACCGTCGGCGTGGTCCGGCGGGATGCCGAGCACCAGCCCGGCGTCACCAACCTGATCGACATCCTGGCCGCGTGCGGCGGTCGCGAGCCCTCCGATCCGACGTCCTACGCCGCGCTGAAGCGGGACGTCACCGACGCGATCGAGTCGCTGCTCGCGCCGATCAGGGCGCGCTACGCCGAGCTGGCGGCGGACCCGGCGCACGTCCGCGAGATCCTGGCGCGGGGCGCGGCCACCGTTCGTCCCACCGCGGCATCCACGGTACGGCGGACCCGGGCGGCCCTGGGCCTACTGGGCTGAGGGCCTACTGGACCAGCGCGGGCATCCGCTTCTCGAAGCAGACGCTGGACCGGCTGCGGGCGTACTCGCCGAACGCCGGGATCTGGTGGTACCCCGACGACTGGTAGAGGGCGATCGCCGCGGACAACGACCGGCCGGTCTCCAGACGGATGACCGGGCGGCCCGCGGCGAGCGCCTCCTCCTCGATGGCGACGATCATCTGCCGGGCCAGGCCACGGCCCCGGAACGCGGGGCGGACGTACATCCGCAGCATCTCGGCGGCCCCGTCCTCCAGGGCCCGCCACGCGCCGCAGGCGACCGCCCGCCCGTTCACGAAGCCGATCAGATACTCCACGTCATCGTGCGGCTCGAACATCTTCGCCGCACCGGCACCGGCGCCGGCCGTCTCCCGCTGCTGAGCGGTGATCAGGGCGGCCAGTTCCGGGTCGAGAGCGGGACGGATTTCGATCAGCACAGACGTGACTCTAGGTGATGACCGTTTCCGGCGGGTTGCGCGGAACTGACCTATGCCCTATTCGCCGGTGTCGTCCGCGTCATCGTCGTCCTCGTCGTCCTCGTCGGTGATCAGGACCGGTGCCTTCGCCATGGCGATGCTGGAGACCGTGCCGTCCGCGGCCATGTGCGTGACCTGGTCCTCGAAGCGGACCCGGCGGGCCTTGCGGGCGGCGAGCCGCTGCGCCGCGGAGGGCCGGGTGTCCAGCTCCTCCAGGCGGGAGTCAGTGCCGCGCGGGCCGGAGACGTACTCGCCGGCGTTCGGCTGCCAGTCGAACTCGCGGGTGCCGATCCGGACCGGGTCGCCGGCCTGGGCGCCCAGCTTGCCGAGCTTGTCCTCGACGCCGAGCCGCTCCAGCCGGTCCCCGAGGTAGCCGATCGCCTCGTCGTTGTCGAAGTTGGTCTGCTTGATCCAGCGCTCCACCTGGGCGCCGCGGATCACGAAGACGCCCTCCTCGTCCTTCTCGATGGTGAAGCCGGTGTCGTCGACGGCGCGCGGCCGCAGCACGATCCGGGTCGCCTCGACCACCGGCTTGGCCGCCCGGAAGTCGGCGACCGCCTTCGCCAGCGCGTAGTTGAACTCCTTGAGACCCTCCCGGGTCACCGCGCTCACCTCGAAGACCTGGTAGCCGCGGGCCTCGAGATCGGGGCGGACCATCTCGGCGAGGTCCCGGCCGTCCGGGATGTCGACCTTGTTGAGCACCACGAGACGGGGCCGGTCCTCCAGCCCGCCGTACGCGCTCAGCTCGGCCTCGATCGCGTCCAGGTCGGCCAGCGGGTCCCGCTCGATCTCCGGGGTGGCCGCGTCCAGCACGTGGACCAGTACCGAGGTCCGCTCGATGTGCCGGAGGAACTGCATGCCGAGTCCCTTGCCGGTGGCCGCGCCCGGGATCAGGCCGGGCACGTCAGCGATGACGAACGTCTGCTCGCCGGCCTGCACCACGCCGAGGTTCGGCACCAGAGTGGTGAACGGGTAGTCGGCGATCTTCGGCTTGGCCGCGGAGAGCACCGAGATCAGCGACGACTTGCCGGCCGACGGGAAGCCGACCAGGCCGACGTCGGCGACGCTCTTCAGCTCCAGCACCACGTCCAGCCGGTCGCCCGGCTCGCCGAGCTCGGCGAAGCCCGGCACCTTGCGGCGGGCGTTCGCCAGCGACCGGTTGCCCCGGCCGCCACGGCCGCCGCGGGCCACCTCGAACTCCGTGCCGATGCCGACCAGGTCGGCCAGGACCTCGCCCTCCGGCGTCTGCACGACGGTACCGTCCGGCACCTTGAGGACCAGGCCCTTGCCGGTCGCGCCGTCCCGGTTCGCACCCGCGCCGCCGCCACCGTTGTTCGCCTTGACGTGCGGGTGGAAGTGGAAGTCCAGCAGGGTGTGCTGCTGCGGGTCCACGACCAGCGTGATGCTGCCGCCGTGGCCGCCGTCACCGCCGTCCGGCCCGCCGAGCGGCTTGAACTTCTCCCGGTGCACGGAGGCACAGCCGTGGCCACCGTCACCCGCCTGCAGGTGCAGCACGACCCGGTCGACGAACGTGGTCACGGCTCAACTCCTCTTGCCTGGTGTCTTTCTCAAAACAGAAGCGGGCCGTGGACCTCGTCGAGGTCCCGGCCCGCTTCGGCAGTCTGTCCGGAAGTGTTACTCCGCCGCGACCGCGACCGGCACGATGCTGACGGTCTTGCGACCGCGCTTGGTGCCGAACAGGACGTTGCCCGCGGAGAGCGCGAACAGCGTGTCGTCGCCGCCACGGCCGACCAGGTCGCCCGGGTGGAACTTCGTGCCGCGCTGACGGATCAGGATCTCGCCGGCGCTGACCAGCTGACCACCGAAACGCTTGACGCCGAGGCGCTGAGCGGCGGAGTCACGGCCGTTACGCGAGCTGGATGCACCCTTTTTGTGAGCCATGGCTGCGCCTACTTCCCGCTGGAGATGCCGGTCACCTTGACGCGGGTCAGCGGCTGACGGTGCCCCTGGCGCTTGTGGTATCCGGTCTTGTTCTTGAACTTGTGGATCCGGATCTTCGGACCCTTGGTGTGCTCGGCAATCTCGCCGGACACCGTAACGTTGGCAAGCTTGGCCGCGTCGGTCACCAGGTTGTCACCGTCGACGAGGAGGACGGCAGCGAGAGTCAGGGCATCGCCGGGGGCACCGACGAGCTTCTCGACCTCGATCACGTCGCCCTCGGCAACCTTGTACTGCTTGCCGCCGGTCTTGACGATCGCGTACATCGACGCGGACTCCCTGAGACTTACGCAGCCGGAAGACTGCTGGCGGATACTGCTGGGATCCCGGCTGGCGCCAGAGGCGCGCACGGAACAGGCGCCGAAAAAGCGCCGTTGGCAAGCCTACTTCATCGGCGTGCCGACGCCAAAAACGGGGTTGTTCCTCACCGTGCGGGACTGCTGCCCCGCCCGGCAAACCGGACTTACCGGGAGACCCGGCTCGGTGAGCCGGGTCTCCCACTTCACATCTACGGCCGGGTACGCCGTCGGGTGCTGCTGCGCCGGGAGCGGCGGCGGCCGGTGCCCGCGCCGACCCCGTCGTCGTCCTCGTCGTCCTCGGCCGCGTCCGGGTCGTCCACGCCGGCCAGGCGCATCGGCTCCGCGTCGGCCTCGGGGTACTCCGCGCCGTTGTTCTCGGACGTCTCGTACCGGGACAGGTCGTAGCCGCTGATGTCGTAGTCGTCGTCGGCGTTCGAGACCGTCACGGCGGGCTTCACGGCCCGGACCACGCCGGAGCCGATGACACCGGAACCGGCGACCGGAGCCACCACCTCCGCGGCCGGAGCCGCCACGACCGGGACCTCGGCGACCGGGGCCTTGGCGGCCGGAGCCTTGGCGGCCTCCGCCGGCGGAGCGGCCTCCTCGGCGACCGGGACCTCCGCCACCACGACCTCGGCGGGCGTCACCGGCTCGGTGAGGACCTCGGCCACCGGCTCGGCCGGCGCGCTGTCGCCGCCACGGCGACGTCGCGACCGGCTGCTGGTCGCCGCCGGCTGCTGCTGCACCGGGGTCTCGGTACGCACCGCCGCCGCCACCGCCTTGACCTGGGTGACCGCCCCGCCGTTCTGTCCGGTCCGCTTCTCCGGAACCGGCTCGGCGTGGATCGTCAGGCCGCGGCCCTTGCAGTGGTCGCAGGTCTCGCTGAACGCCTCGAGCAGTCCGGCGCCGATCCGCTTCCGGGTCATCTGCACCAGTCCGAGCGAGGTGATCTCGGTGACCTGGTGCTTGGTCCGGTCCCGGCCCAGGCACTCGGTGAGCCGCCGCAGCACCAGGTCGCGGTTGCTCTCCAGCACCATGTCGATGAAGTCGATCACCACGATGCCGCCGAGGTCGCGCAGCCGCAGCTGGCGCACGATCTCCTCGGCCGCCTCCAGGTTGTTGCGGGTGACCGTCTCCTCCAGGTTGCCGCCCGCGCCGGTGTACTTACCGGTGTTGACGTCGACCACGGTCATCGCCTCGGTTCGGTCGATCACCAGGTGACCGCCGGACGGGAGGAAGACCTTGCGGTCCAGGCCCTTGAGGATCTGCTCGTCGATCCGGTGCTCGGCGAAGACGTCGGCGGTGCCCACGTGCCGGTGCAGCCGCTCGACCAGGTCCGGGGAGACCGAGTCGAGGTAGTCCTCCACCGCGGCGTACGCCTGCTCGCCCTGCACCACCAGGGAGCGGAAGTCCTCGTTGAAGAGGTCCCGCACCACCCGGATGACCAGGTCGGGCTCCTCGGAGAGGGCACGCGGGGCGTTGCCCTCGGCCGCCTTCGCCTGGATGTCCTCCCACTGCGCCTGCAGCCGCTTGACGTCGCGGGCCAGCTCGTCCTCGCTGGCGCCCTCGGCCGCGGTCCGCACGATCACGCCCGCGCCGTCCGGCACCAGCTTCTTCAGCACGTCCCGGAGCCGCTTGCGCTCGTTGTCCGGCAGCTTGCGGCTGATCCCGGACGCGTTGCCGTTCGGCACGTAGACCAGGTGCCGGCCGGAGAGCGCGATGTGGCTGGTCAGCCGGGCGCCCTTGTGGCCGATCGGGTCCTTGGTGACCTGCACCAGCACCGAGTCGCCGGAGCGCAGCGCCTGCTCGATCGAGCGGGCCCGGCCCTCCAGCCCGGTCGCGTCCCAGTTCACCTCGCCGGCGTAGAGCACCGCGTTGCGGCCGCGCCCGACGTCGACGAAGGCCGCCTCCATGCTCGGCAGCACGTTCTGCACCTTGCCGAGGTAGACGTTGCCGACCATGGTGCCGGAGGTGGCCCGGGCCACGTAGTGCTCGACCAGGATGCCGTCCTCGAGCACGGCGATCTGGGTCCGGTCGGCCTTCTGCCGGACGACCATCACCCGGTCGACCGCCTCGCGGCGGGCCAGGAACTCCGACTCGCTCAGGATCGGCGGGCGGGTCCGGCGCTGCTCGCGGCCGTCCCGGCGGCGCTGGCGCTTGGCCTCCAGCCGGGTCGAGCCGGAGACGCCCTGCACCTCGTCGCTGGTACGCCGGGGCTCGCGCACCCGGACCACGGTGTGCACGCCGTCCTCGATGCCACCGGTGTCGGCGTCACCGCTGGAGCCCTTGCGGCGACGGCGGCGGCGCCGGCGGGTGACGCCGTCGCCCTCCTCGTCCTCGCCGGTCTCCTCGTCGGCGGACGCCTCGGCCTCGCCGTCCTCGGGCTCGTCGCCCTCCTCGGCATCGCCCTCGGCGTCGTCGGCCTCGTCGGACGGGCCCTTGCCCCGGCCACGGCCACGGCGCCCGCGGCGACGGCGGCGACGGCCGCCGAGCTCGTCCTCGTCGTTCTCGTCGTCGGCGCCGTCCTCGACGTCGTCGGCGGACTCGTCGGCCTCCTCCAGCGCGGGCTCGGCCTCGGTCACCACGGCCTCGGCCGGCTGCTCCTCGGCGGCGCCCCGGCGACGGCGGCGGCTGCGGCGGGTGCCCTCGGCGGGCTCCTCCGCGACGGGCTCCGGCGTGGCCGGGGCCGTGGTCTCGGGCTCGGCCGGAACCGCCTCGGCGGCGGGCTCGGCGGCGACGGCGGGCACGGCAGGAGCGACCGGCTCGGCGGTGCCACGGCGGCGACGGGTCACCGGCGCGGGCGCCGGCTCGGTCGCCTCGGGCGGCATGAAGAGCACGGCCGGGGGCAGCGCGGCACGGCGGGCCCGGGTGGGCTTGGCCGGCTGTTCCTCGACGAAGTCGTCGTCGAGCGGGAGGACACCGACCACCGGAACGGCGGTCTCGTCCTCCTCCTCGTCCTCGGCCGTCTCGGCCACGACCGGCTCCACCGGGGTCGCGGCCGGGGCCGGGGCCTCGGCGGGAGCGGCCTCGGCCACCGGCTCGGGCACGGCGACGGCCTCGGCCGGCGGCTCCGGCTCGGCGACCGGCTCGACCTTCTTACGGCGGGCGCGGGTGGCCTTCTTCACCGGCGGCGGGGTCTCGGCGACCTCGGCCACCGGACCGGCTTCGGCGACCGCCTCCGGCGCCTCCGCTGCCGGGGCCGCCGCCTTGCGGCGACTGCGGGTGGCCTTCTTCACCGGGGCGGGCGCCGGCTCGGCGCCCGCGACCTCCTCGGCGGAGACGGGCGGGGTGGTATCGGTATCGGTCTCGGGCGGGGGCGCCACCGCTTTACGGCGCGGGGCGCGCGTGCGGCGTGCCGGGGTGGTACCTGTGGCGGTATCGCCGGGCGGCGTGACTGCTCCGTCCCGTTCACCGCCCTGTTCACCCAGGTTGACTGGGGGCTCGTTATCGAGCATGGGCGCTCTCCAGTTCTGGCGGCCCCGGGCGCGGGTGAGCGCTGCCACGCAGGGTCGCTGCAAGTGTTTCGGGCCCGTCCGAGGCGGACGGGCTGCCGAAGTCTGTCCAATGGACGCCGGCCGGATCCCGGCTAGCGTCCGCCGATGCCGACGGCCTCGCGATCCGCCTCCAACGGATCGACGATCTCCCCCTGCGCGGTGAGTGTGCCCTGGGCCAGCCGGGTCACCCTCGCGGGGACCGGCGGCTCCAGGCCGGCCACCACGCGCAGGCCGGAAAGGACGTCATCGGGCCGCACGGCGGGCGTCACCTGCCGTACGACAAGGTCGATTATCGCACACGGTACTCCACCGGCCCCGGAAGGTAGGTCCGGCGCTCCTTCCACCATGCACCCGACGACCGCGGCGCGCGCGTCGAAGGAGCGGCGGCCCTGCTTGGTCATGCGTTCGACCAGCACCTCGGACGAGTCCAGGAACGCGGCGACCGCCTTCTCCGCGTCGCCGGTGCCGACACCGGTGAGCTCGATCCGCCAGCGGGAGGCCTCGAGCCGGTCGGGCAGGTTACCCGGTCCGGCGAGCACGGCCTCCAGCACGTCGAGGCCGGGTGAGAGCGCGGCGTCCAGGGCGATCCGTAGCTGCTCCGGGTCGACCTCGGCCTGCAGACCGATCTCCAGGTACTCCGCCTCGCTGCCGACGCCGGTAGGCGCGGCACTGGCGTACGAGATCTTGGGGTGTGGGGTGAAGCCCTGCGAGAAGGCGATGGGCACGGCGGCCCGGCGCAGCGCGCGCTCGAAGGCACGGGCGAAGTCCCGGTGTGAGGTGAAACGCAGCGGACCGCGCTTCGCGTAGCGAAGGCGGATCCGCTGCACCACCGGGGCCTGACCGCCCACGGGTTGGTTCTTCGGGGGAATCTCTGTCTCCTAAGCGGGGACCCTCAGGTGGTTAACCGGGGTCAGGGGAAGAAGCTTCTTGCCGGTCGGGCCGATCTGGATCTCGGTGTCCATCGACGGGCAGACGCCGCAGTCGAAGCACGGCGTCCAGCGGCAGTCGTCCTGCTCGAACTCGGACATCGAGTCCTGCCAGTCCTGCCAGAGCCAGTCCTTGTCGAGGCCGGAGTCGAGGTGGTCCCAGGGCAGCACCTCGGCCTCCTCGCGCTCCCGGGTCGTGTACCAGTCCAGGTCGACGCCGAAACCGGGGAGGACCGTGTCGCAGGCCGCCACCCAGCGGGCGAAGGAGAAGTGCTCGGACCAGCCGTCGAACCGGCCGCCCTGCTCCCAGACCTCGCGGATGACCTTGCCGACCCGGCGGTCACCGCGGGAGAGCAGGCCCTCGATCAGCGAGGGCTCGCCGTCGTGGTAGCGGAAGCCGATCGCCCGGCCCAGCGACCGGTCGCTGTTGATCGCGTTCTTGAGCATCTTGAGCCGGCCGTCGATCACCTCGGGCGTGTCCATCTTCGCCCACTGGAACGGGGTGTGCGGCTTGGGCACGAACCCGCCGATCGACACCGTGCAGCGGATGTCCTTGGTACCGGCGGCCTCGCGACCGGCCCGGATCACCTCGTGCGCCATCTCGGCGATCTCGAGCACGTCCTCGTCGGTCTCGCTGGGCAGGCCGCACATGAAGTAGAGCTTCACCTGCCGCCAGCCGTTCGAGTACGCCGTGACCACGGTCCGGATCAGGTCCTCCTTGGTCACCATCTTGTTGATGACCTTGCGGATCCGCTCCGAGCCCCCCTCCGGCGCGAAGGTGAGGCCGGTCCGCCGCCCGTTGCGGGACAGCTCCTGCGCCAGGTCGATGTTGAACGCGTCGACCCGGGTGGACGGCAGCGAGAGCGAGACGTTGGTGTCCTTGTACTGCTCGGCCAGGCCGGAGCACATGTCGCCGATCTCCGAGTGGTCGGCGCTGGAGAGCGAGAGCAGGCCGACCTCGCTGTACCCGGAGAACTCCAGGCCCTCCTTGACCATCTGGCCGACCGTGGTGATCGACCGCTCCCGCACCGGGCGGGTGATCATGCCGGCCTGGCAGAACCGGCAGCCCCGGGTGCAACCCCGGAAGATCTCCACCGCATACCGCTCGTGGACCGTCTCGGCGAGCGGGACCAGCGGCTTCTTCGGGTACGGCCACGCGTCCAGGTCCATCGTCGTCCGCTTGGCCACCCGGAACGGCACGTCCGGACGGTTCGGCACGACCCGCTGGATCCGGCCGTCGGGCAGGTAGTCGACGTCGTAGAAGCGCGGCACGTAGATGCTCTCGGTCCGCGCCAGGCGGAGCAGGATCTCGTCCCGGCCTCCCGGGCAGCCCTCGGCCTTCCACTCCCGGATGATCCCGGTGATCTCCAGGACCGCCTCCTCGCCGTCGCCGAGCACGGCGGCGTCGATGAAGTCGGCGATCGGCTCCGGGTTGAAGCTGGCGTGGCCGCCGGCCAGGACGATCGGGTCGTCGACCGTACGGTCCGCGCTGTCCAGCGGGATCCCGGCCAGCTCGAGCGCGCTGAGCATGTTGGTGTAGCCCAGCTCGGTGGCGAACGAGAGCCCGAGGACGTCGAACGCCTTGACCGGGCGGTGCGCGTCGACGGTGAACTGCGGGACGCCGTTCTCCTTCATCAGCGCCTCGAGGTCCGGCCAGACCGAGTACGTCCGCTCGGCGAGCACGTCGGGCTGCTCGTTGAGCACCTCGTAGAGGATCTGGACGCCCTGGTTGGGCAGGCCCACCTCGTACGCGTCCGGGTACATCAGAGCCCACCGGACGACCGTGGCGTCCCAGTCCTTGACGACGGCGCCGAGCTCGCCACCCACGTACTGGATCGGTTTGCTGACCCGGGGCAGCAGCTGCTCGAGCTGCGGGAAGACGGAACTCACGCTCATGGGTGTCCAGGGTACGCGAGGGCCCGCCGGGCGGCGTTATCCGTCCAGTTCCGCGGCCGCCCGGTCCAGGTCGGTGGCGAGCAGATCGGTCCGGAACGCGCAGAGCTGCAACGTCATCGCCGCCGCGCCCCGCTCACCGACCACCAGCTTGATCGGCTTGCCCCGTTCGTCCAGTTCGCCGACGATCAGGTCGAGCAGCCGGACGCCGGCGCTGTCCAGGAACGAGACGGCGGTCAGGTCGATCAGCACGGCGTCGGCCATCGTGGTGTGCGCGACGATCACCCGCCCCAGGTCGTGCGCGTTCGCCAGGTCGATCTCGCCTTGAAGACGAACCAGCTCGGCCGTCCCCCGGCGGGAGAAGCTCACCCACTGGTCGGTCATCAGGCTGTGCCCACCTTCGTCATGCCCTCCCGGCCCTCGCGGGCGAAGCCGTCGTCCGCTCCGGGTGGGTGCCGCTCGGTGCAGTCGGTCATGACATGTCCCCTCGATAACGCCGCATGGTGACCGTGGTCCCGTCGCCCCGGTCGAACAGCACCTCATCCATGGATTCCTCGATCAGCATCAGGCCGCGGCCGCGGACGAACGCGTTCCCGCGCCAGCTGCCCCGGTCGGCGACCCGGATCTCCACCGTCTCGTCGGTGATCGTGGCGGAGACCTCGACCACCCCGAACGGGTCGTCCCGGTACCCGTGCTCGATCGCGTTGGCGACCGCCTCCGAGCAGCCGAGCAGCACCGCGTTCACGCAGTCCTGGTCGACCTCGTGCGCGCTCATCCACTCCCGCAGGTCGGAGCGGAGCAGCGCGATCTGCAGCGGGTCGGCGCCGAGCATCCGCTCCAGCCGCTCCTCGGTACCGAGCGTGATCGCGAGCAGGCAGACGTCGTCGCGGTGGTCCCGGCCGACCATGGTGTCGGCGAGCCCGGCGGTGAGGCCCTTCATCGGCGCGCCGCGCAGCCGGCTGAAGGCCCGGTTGAGCACCTCGAATCCGCGGTCGATCGGCCGGTCCCGGCGCTCCACCAGGCCGTCGGTGTAGAGCAGCAGCCGGCTGCCCGGGCGCAGCCGGATCCGCTGCTCGGTCCGGCGCCGGTCACCGGCGCGCGAGCCGAGCGCACCGGAGCGGCCCTGGGTGAGGAACTCGGCGGCACCGGCGGGCGCGTGCAGCAGCGGCGGCAGGTGCCCGGCGCAGGCGTACGCCATCTCCCCCGCCACCAGGTCGATCTCGGCGTAGACCACGGTCGCCATCCGGGCCGACTCGACCCGCTGGCAGAACCGGTCGAGGCCCTCCAGCAGCCGGGCCGGTCCGTTCTCGGCCGAGGCCAGCGCCCGGATCGCGCTGCGGAGCTGCCCCATCGTGCTGGCCGCCTCCAGACCCCGGCCGACCACGTCGCCGACCACCACGGCCAGCTTGTTCGGGGTGATCAGGAAGGCGTCGTACCAGTCGCCGCCGACCTCCAGGTCCTGCGCGGCGGCCTGGTAGTGGGTCTCCACGGTGAACCGCGGGTCGCCGCTGGGCACGTCGGCGGCGAGCAGGCTGCGCTGCAGGGTACGGGCGACCACCCGCTCCTGCTCGTAGAGGCGGGCGTTCTCGATCGCCAGCCCGGCCCGGTCGGCCAGTTCACCCAGGAAGATCCGGTCGGCCTCGGCCACCCGGCGCTCCGGCATCCGCAGGGAGAGGGTGCCGAGCACGTGACCACGGGCGGTGATCGGGAGGACCGTACAGCCGAGGCCGTCACCGTCGGTGGCGAAGACCGGCGCCACCGCCCGCGTCGCCTCGGCGATCCGCCCGGCCAGCAGGTCCTGGTCCGGGGCGGGACCGCCGAGCTCCTGGACCAGCCCGGCCGGGCCGACGTGCAGGCGGACCGTCGCCCAGTCGGCGATCTCCGGGACCACCCGCCCGAGCAGCCGGCGGGTCCGCTCCATCAGCCGGTGCTCCTCGTCGAGGGCCCGGTTCGTCTCGGCCAGGAAGGTGGCCCGCTCCTCCCGGCGGCGCAGGTCGTCGTAGAGCCGGGCGCGGTCCAGGGCCTGGCCGGCCTGCTGGCCGAGCAGCCGGATCACCCGCAGCTCGCCGTCGTCCAGGACCCGCTCCGCGGTGAAGCTGAAGGCCAGCACGCCGAGCACGGTCACCCCGCCCTGCTCCTCGGCCGGCCCGGTGGTCAGCGGCAGCAGCACCACGGTGTGCCGGCCCGAACTCCGCATGGTGGTGGCGAGGTCCGGGAAGTGCCGGTCGGCGTCGAGCCGGCTGCCGATCACGTGCAGGTCGCCGCGGCGGGCCACCTCGGCCACCGCCCGCTCCGAGGAGCGCGGCATGTCGTCCCAGTTGCCGGTGGTCGGATCGGTGGAGGCGACCGCGATCAGCTGGTCCCGCTCCGCGTCGACCAGGTAGATGCTGGTGCTCGCCGCGCCGAAGGCCGGCTCCGGCGCCCGCACCACGGCCTCGGCCACCTCGGCCTCGGTGGGCGCGGCGGCCAGGTCCGCCACGATCTGCTGCAGCACCTGTACGCGCTTCTCCGAGGCCTCCGCGGCCCGGCGCTCCTTGAGCAGCTCCCGCTCGTATCTCCGCCGCTCGGTGGCGTTGAACACCATGGTCCGAATGATCCTCGGCGCTCCTCCGGCGTCCCGTTCCAGTACCGCGTTCACCAGGACGGGCAACCGGCGGCCACCGGCGCCGACCACCTCCAGGGCGATCTCGTGGACCTCGTTCTGCATCGCCAGCAGCGGCGCGTAGTGGGTCTCGTGGTAGATCTGATCACCCGGAGTGAGCAGATCACGGAACCGCCGGTGACCGACCAGGTCGGCCCGGGAGTATCCGGTCCAGGTCAGGAAGGTCTCGTTGACCCGGACGACGGTGCCGTCCGGGAGCGTCGTCAGATACCCGCACGGCGCATGCTCGTACAGGTCCTCGGGATCGTCGTCCCAGGGCAGTCGTAACTCATTCGTCACGTCCGGCCCGCCAGTCTCACTCACGCCACCGCTCCGCCGATCATGCCCGCTGTTTACAACCAGGACTTGATCGCGTCAACCGTTTCGCCCGGCGCGCTCAGATTCGGACAGTGACCGGTCGCGTTGAGCGCGGTGAACGTGCTCTCGGCGGTGTGCTCGTGGACGTACTCGCCGACCACGGTGGGCGCGATCACGTCGTCCGAGCACTGCAGGATCAGCGACGGGACCCGCAGCCGGGGCAGGTCCGCCCGGTTGTCGGAGAGGAAGGTGACCCGGGCGAACTTCTTGGCGATCTCCGGGTCGGTCCGGCAGAAGCTGTTGGTCAGCTCCTCGCCGAGCTCCGGCCGCTCCGGGTTGCCCATGATCACCGGGGCCATCGCGCTGGACCAGCCCAGGTAGTTGCTGTCCAGCGACTCCAGCATCTGGTCGATGTCGGGGCGGCCGAACCCGCCGAAGTAGCCGTCCGCGTCGTCGTTGATGTACCGCGGCGACGGGCCGATCATCACGATCCCGGCGAACCGCTCCGGCTGCCGGATCGCGGCCAGCACGCCGATCATCGCGCTCACCGAGTGGCCGACGAAGACGACGTCGCGCAGGTCGTGCTCCTCGACGATCTCCAGGATGTCGGTGGCGTACCCGTCGAGAGTGGAGTACCGGTCGTCGGAGTAGGCCGCCAGGTCGGACTTCCCGTTCCCGACGTGGTCGAAGAGCACGATCCGGTGGGTGTCCTCGAACGCCGGCGTGACGAACCGCCACATGTTCTGGTCACAGCCGTAGCCGTGCGCGAAGAGCATCGGCCGTCCGGACGCGGATCCGGTCACCGTGACGGCGTTTCTCTGCGTGGTGCCCATGTGGTGCACGCCCTCCCCAGTACGTGTGATCAAGCCGACTTGCGGGTTCATCGAACACGATGCTCCGTCAGGTCCGGGTAACCATACGACTCCGGAGCGTTTCGCACATCGCCCTCCTTGTCCGCCATTCGTGGCCCCCGGGTGTATCCGGCCCGCCCGTCCCATTGGCGAACCGTCCCTAACCTGGGTGAAGACGTTTGCTCAGCGGGGTGTGGAAGGAGATCGAAAAGTATGGCCGACGTGGACCCGGGTGACCGCACCCCGGCGGCCGGAATGCCCGACCCGACGCGTGACGCCGTTTCCGGCGACGAACCGCCGACCAGTCACCTCCCGCCGACCGCGGATCTGCCGCCCCGGTGGAGCGGCGCGGCGGCGGTGCCGGAGACGGGACCCCGGCGGTCGGTCTGGGCCCGGCTGCGCGAACGCGTCACCGGCACCCCGGCCGCGGCGGCACCGGCCGACGAGTGGCCGACCATGCCGGCCGTCGACCCGTGGGCCGGCCAGGACACCCCGATCTGGAACAGCGCCGACCTGACCGGGCTGGCCGACCTGCCGCCGACCAGGTTCGACCTGCCTCCGGTGGAGAAGGCGGCGCCGGTGGAGAAGGCGGCGCCGGCCAGGAGCGGGTCATCCGCCGACCGGGCGGGCAGCCCGTGGCCGGACGTCTCACCGATCACCGCTCCGGCGCGTTCGGACGTACCTCAGAAAACCATGCCGCGACCGGGAACCTACCCACCTCCGGCGAGTGGCAGCGGCCTGCCACCGGCCCCGAAGCCGGCGCCGGCCCCGCAGACCTGGACCAGGGCTCAGCAGTGGTGGCGCAAGGCGCGCGGCGCCGCGCAGGCTTCGGTGGCGCCCACGCCGAAGCCGCAGCCGCAGCCGGCCCCGCCGCGAATACCCGTGCAGCCCCGCCCGCCGGCGCGACCGGACGGATGGCCGCCGCCGGACATGCGGAAGAAGCGGCGGCGGCGGTTCCGGCCACGGCGCGCGCTGCTGCTGATCCTGGTGCTCGGTGCTCTCTGGTTCGGCGCGCCCTACGTCTACGCCGAGTACCCGGCCCTGGGACAGTTCCCGGCGACGGCGTCACTTCCGGACACCTTCGCCGACCTGACCCTGAAGGCCGACGAGGCGAGCCGGAAGGCGGTCGAGCGCCTGGCCGAGCAGCTGAACGACGCCGGCTCGTCCGGTGACGCGTTCGCCGGGGTGTACGGCGACGGCAACGGCAAGCGGGTCACCCTGTTCGGCGTGACCGGCTGGCGGTTCACCCCGGGCTCGGACGTGACCGGCCAGCTCGCCCGGGTCGCCACGCTCTCCGACGTCCGGGAGTACGAGATCGACGAGTTCGGCGCGTACGAGAGCTGCGGCGTCGGCCGGGTGAACGACGTGTCCACGGTGGTCTGCACCTGGGCCGACCACGGCAGCATGGCGACCGTGCTGCTGACCCGGCGTTCCCTGGACGAGAGCGCCGCGCTGGTGGCGAAGCTGCGCGGCGAGGTGCTCAGCCCCCGGTTCGGGGCCTGATCAGGCGGCCTCGTCGCGCTTCGGCGCGTACCGGGGGATGTACTCCTGGCCGGTGAGCTTCTGGATCTCGGACATCACCTGGTCGGTGAGCTCGCGCAGCGCGGTGCGGTCGTCACTGCGGCCGACGGTGTCGATCGGCTTGCCGAACTTGACCGAGATGACGCCGCGCATCGGCTTCGGCACCAGCCGGCCGATCGGCTGCACCTTCTCGGTGCCGATCATGCCCACCGGGATGATCGGCACCCCGGCGGCGACGGCCAGCCGGGCCACGCCGGTGCGCCCACGGTAGAGCCGGCCGTCCGGCGAGCGGGTGCCCTCCGGGTAGACCGCGACCAGGTCGCCGCCCTGGAGCGCCGGGATCGCGGCGTCGAACGCGGTGAGCGCGGCACGGCCACCGGCCCGCTCGACCCGGATCGCGCCGAGGCCCTCCATCAGCGTGCGGTTCAGGAAGCCCTTGACGCCCGTGCCGGTGAAGTAGTCGGACTTGGCCCAGAACGCCAGATGACGTGGCACCACCGCGCCGAGGAAGAGCTCGTCGGCGACGGAGAGGTGGTTGCCGGCGAAGATCGCGCCACCCGTCGCGGGCAGGAACTCCAGGCCCTCGACGTGCGGCTGCCAGCCCACCATCAGCAGATTGCCGACGGTGACCTTGCCGATCGAGTAGAGCAGCGGCAACTCGTCCTCCGGAACCATGGTGCCTGGTGAATGGGGTGCTGTGAGGTTATCGGAACCGGGGCCGGATGTACCTAATGATCTTGTGCCGAGCCCGGACATTCGCCACGTCAGGCGAACATCCGGACCCGTCGGTTACATCACACTGCGCGTACGGACACCGTGATCGGCTCACCGTCCCCGACCTCACCGGCGAAACCGGTGGTGCCGGCGTACGAGAGTCCGGTCGCCAGGGTCTCGCCGGCGACGAACTCCCGGTGCGCCTCGACCGCGACGCGGACCGTCTCCGCGGCCTCGATCACCAGGGTGATCCGGTCCGAGACGTCCAGGCCGGCGTCCCGGCGGGCCTGCTGCACCACCCGGATGACATCGCGGGCCAGCCCCTCGGCGAGCAGCGCCGGGGTGACCGCGGTGTCCAGGACCACCACGCCCGCGCCGCCGGGCAGCGGGGCGGAGTTCTCCGCGTCCGCGGCGACCAGCTTCAGCTCGTACTCCCCCTCGGCCAGGGTGACGCCGGCCGCGACCGGGGCGCCGTCGGCCAGCTCCCACTCGCCGGCCTTCACCGCCTTGATCACCTGCTGGACCTGCTTGCCGACCCGGGGGCCGAGCGCCCGCGGCACCACGGTCAGGACCTGCCGGCAGTACGCGGCCACGTCGCCGGTGAAGACCACGTCCTTGACGTTGACCTCGTCCTTGAGCAGGTCGCCGAGCGCGGCGATCCCGGTCGCACCGGACGAGGCGACGGTCAGCGTGGCCAGCGGCAGCCGGACCCGCAGCCCCTTGGCCTTGCGCAGCGAGAGCGCCGCGCTCGCCACGTCCCGGATCGCGTCCATCGAGGCGACCAGGTCGTGGTCGGCGGGGAAGTCGCCCGCCGAGGGCCAGTCGGTCAGGTGCACCGAGCGGCCGCCGGTCAGGCCGCGCCAGACCTCCTCGGCGGTCAGCGGGGCGAACGGGGCGACCACCCGGCAGAGCGTCTCCAGCACGGTGGCGAGGGTGTCGAACGCGTCCTCGTCCCCCTCCCAGAAGCGGTCCCTGGACCGGCGGACGTACCAGTTGGTCAGCGCGTCGAGGTAGGAGCGCACCGCCGCGGCTGCACCGGAAATATCGTATTCGTCCATTTTTGCCTGGACGTCGACGATCAGCTCGCCGGTCTTCGCCAGGACATATCGGTCAAGCAGGTGTTGCGAGTCTGTCCTATTTTTCGCTACATAGCTCGAAGCGTTTGCATAAAGACTGAAGAAGTACCAGACGTTCCAGAGCGGCAGCAGCACCTGCCGCACCGAGTCCCGGATCGCCACCTCGGTCACCGGCATGTCCCCGCCCCGGAGCACCGGCGAGGACATCAGCATCCAGCGCATCGCGTCCGACCCGTACGTGTCGAACACCCGGTACACGTCCGGATAGTTGCGCAGCGACTTCGACATCTTCCGGCCGTCCTCGCCGAGCAGGATGCCGTGGCTCAGGCAGTTCCGGAACGCCGGCCGGTCGAAGAGCGCGGTGGCCAGCACGTGCATGGTGTAGAACCAGCCGCGGGTCTGCCCGATGTACTCCACGATGAAGTCACCCGGGTAGTGGTGCTCGAACCAGTCCTTGTTCTCGAACGGGTAGTGCACCTGCGCGAACGGCATCGACCCGGACTCGAACCAGCAGTCCAGCACCTCCGGCACGCGCCGCATGACGGACTTCCCGGTCGGGTCGTCCGGGTTGGGCCGGGTCAGCTCGTCGACGTACGGCCGGTGCAGATCCTTGATCTCCACCCCGAAGTCACGCGCCAGCTCCTCGTAGGAGCCGTAGACGTCCACCCGCGGATACTGCGGATCGTCGGACTTCCAGACCGGGATCGGCGAGCCCCAGAACCGGTTCCGGGAGATCGACCAGTCCCGCGCGTTCGCCAGCCACTTGCCGAACGAGCCGTCCTTGATGTGCGACGGCGTCCAGGTGATCTCCTGGTTGAGCTCGACCATCCGGTCCCGGAACCGGGTCACCGCCACGAACCACGACGACACCGCCTTGTAGACCAGCGGGGTGTCGCAGCGCCAGCAGTGCGGGTACGAGTGCGTGTACCCGTCGTGCCGGAGCACCACGCCGCGCTCCTTGAGCACCGCGATCACCGGCTTGTTCGCCTCGAAGACCTGCATGCCCTGGAAGTCCGGGACGAGCGAGGTGAACCGGGTCGCCTCGTCCACGGTGACCACGGTCGGGATGCCGGCCGCGATGCAGGCGTTCTGGTCGTCCTCACCGAACGCCGGGGCCATGTGGACGACGCCGGTGCCGTCCTCGGTGGTCACGAAGTCCGCGCCGAGCACCTGGAAGGCGTTCTCCCCGGCGGGCTCGACCAGGTAGTCGAACAGTGGGGTGTACCGGCGCCCGACGAGATCCCGGCCGAATACCGATCCGACCCGCTCGTAACCTTCCAATTCCTTGGCATAGGCACCCACGCGCGCCGCGCCGACAAGCAACTTTTGTCCAGATTTATCGGATAAAACCGCATATTCGATATCCGGGCCGACCGCCAGCGCCAGGTTCGACGGCAAGGTCCACGGCGTGGTGGTCCAGACCGCGATCTTCTCGCCGGTCTCCAAGGTGAAGAACACCGTTAAAGCGGGATCAGTCCGGTCGCGGTAGACATCGTCCATCCGTGTCTCGGTGTTCGACAGCGGCGTCTCACATCGGAAGCAGTACGCGAGGACCCGGAACCCCTCGTAGACCAGCCCCTTGTCGTGCAGCGTCTTGAACGCCCACATGACCGACTCCATGTAGCCGGGGTCGAGGGTCTTGTAGTCGTTCTCGAAGTCCACCCACCGCGCCTGCCGGGTGACGTACCCCTGCCAGTCGTTGGTATAGGCCAGCACGGACGTCCGGCACGCCTCGTTGAACCTGTCGATGCCGAGGTCGACGATCTGCGCCTTGGTGGTGATGCCGAGCTGCTTCTCCGCCTCGATCTCGGCCGGCATGCCGTGGGTGTCCCAGCCGAAACGCCGCTCCACCCGCTTGCCGCGCATCGTCTGGTAGCGCGGCACCAGGTCCTTCACGTACCCGGTGAAGAGGTGCCCGTAGTGCGGCAGCCCGTTCGCGAACGGCGGGCCGTCGTAGAACACGTACTCGTCGGCGCCGTCGTCACCGGCCGCCCGCTGCTCGACGGAGGCCTCGAACGTCTTGTCCGCCGCCCAGTGTTCCAGGACCGCGCGCTCGACCGCGGGCAGATCCGGGCTGGCCGGAACCCCGGTCGCGTCGGTGTGCTGGGGATACATGGTGCTCCTCAAACAGTCATCGCCATGACTGCGAGGACGAGCGGTCTTCCCGCCCGCGGTACCACCTCGCTTGGCCTCCCCTGACGGAGACGCCCGCTCATTCGCCGGCTGCCGCGCGTGCCGGTCCGCCCGGGTCTAATCGAGCTCGCGCTCTTTCTTCCGGTGGCTCCCCGGTGATGGCCGGTTCATCGCCTGCGTCCCGACAACGATACCGGCCGCCCCCGGATTCCCTCACGCGCATTACCACCCGGTGCACCCTTCACGATCAAGAGCGTCTCCCGGTACGGGCGGAGCCTAGAATTCCTCCCGTGATCCGGATCGAGCTGGATGAACCCACGCTGGCGCGGACGCGCATCGCGATCAGTCCGCTCGGCGAGATCGTCTGTGGCCTCTTCCTGCTCCAGAGGCATCCGCAGGTTCCCTGGCCGTACCGGGAATGGGCGGTGAGGGCGCGGGAGGTGCTGCGGACCGTGCCCGCCACCGAGCCGGTCCGGATCTATCTCGAGATGCTCCCCACCTATCCCGACTTCCTCAACCCGGTCCCGCTCTCCCCCGCGCCGACCGTCACCGACCAGCTGGACCACCTCCGGGCGACCCCGGCCGAGATCGTCGCCGCCGAGATGGCGCGTCACTTCCCCGGCGGCGAGGTCCCCGGCCTGCTGCGGCCGTTCCTGGACGACCGGGAGGGCGCGCTGCACCGGCTGGCCGACGGGCTCGCCGCGTACTGGGACGCCGCGGTCGCGCCGTACTGGCCGGCGATGCGGTCCGCCCTCGACGAGGAGGTGCTGCTGCGGGCCCGGGCGCTCGCCGCCGACGGACCGGACGCGCTGCTGGCCCGCCTGCACGAGCGGATCCGCTGGGAACCGCCGGTCCTCACCCTGGTCAAGCCGATGGAGTACGCCTACGAGGCGTTCGGGAAGCGCCTGCTGCTGGTCCCGCTGATCTTCTCGCGCGGCGCGCTGAGCTGCTCCACCGACCACCCCGACGTGATGATGGTGACCTACCAGTCGCGCGGCGCCGCGGTGCTCGCCGAGCGTGCGGCGCCCGGCGCGCCGGACACCACCGACCGGCTGGCCGTGCTGGTCGGCCGGGGCCGGGCCGCGGTGCTGCGCGCACTGGTCACCCCGGCCACCACCACCGCGCTCGCCACCACGCTCGGGCTGGCCCCGAGCACCGTCTCCGAACACCTGGCCGCGCTGCTCACCGCCGGGGTGGTGCACCGGCGCCGGGCCGGGCGGCGCGTCCTCTACGGCCTGGAGCCTGCCGGGGTGGCGCTGGTGAGCCTGATCGGCGGGGATTCGGCCGGAGCCGAATCCGGTTCCTGAGCGGCCCGGTCTCCCTAGCGTCCCCGGTGTGGACAGTGACTACGCCATCGAGGCGACCGGGCTGCGGCGGACCTACCGCACCCGGACCGGCTGGCTCCGGCCCCGCCGGGAGACCGTGGAGGCGGTGCGCGGCGTCGACCTGACCGTCCGCCGCGGCGAGCTCTTCGGTCTCCTCGGGCCGAACGGCGCCGGCAAGACGACCACCATCAAGATGCTCAACACGCTGCTGATCCCGACCGCCGGCACCGCCCGGATCTGCGGCTTCGACGTGGTCCGGCAGACCCGCGAGGTGCGGCGCCGGATCGGGTACGTCTTCGGCGGCGACCGCGGCCTCTACGACCGCCTCTCCGCGCTGGACAACCTGCGCTACTTCGCCGAGCTGTACGGCGTACCCGCGCGGGACCAGCGGCGCCGGATCGGCGAGCTGCTGGAGCTGGTCGGGCTGACCGGCCGGGAGCGCGAGCGGGTCGAGGGCTATTCCCGGGGCATGCGCCAGCGGCTGCACATCGCCCGCGGCCTGTTGCACGAGCCGGAGGTGCTCTTCCTCGACGAGCCGTCGATCGGGGTGGACCCGGTCGCCGCCCGGGAGCTGCGGCGCACCGTGGCCGGTCTCGCCGAGAGCGGCACCACGGTGCTGCTGACCACGCACTACATGGCCGAGGCGGACGAACTCTGCGACCGGATCGCGGTGATCGCCGACGGCCGGATCCAGGCGCTCGGCACCCCGGCCGAGCTGCGGCGCCGGGCGGAGGGGCGGCGGGTGGTGGAGGTCGAGGCGTACGGCGTCCCGGACACCACGGTCACCGCCCTACGGGGGCTGCCCGGCGTCCGCGAGACCGTCCTGGAGGAGCGGGGCACGCTCCAGCTGCTGACCGTGCAGTCGGACGCCGGCGTGGACGTGCAGGGCGAGGTGCTGCGCGAGCTGACCGGCATCCGGCTGGGCCGGGTCAACAGCCGGGAGCCCACCCTGGAGGACGCGTACGTGGCGATCGTGAGCGCGTCATGAGGACACTGCGCACGCTGCTGGTCGGCACCCTGATGCACGCCAAGCACATGAGCCGCTCCTCACTGGAGATCACCCTCGCGATGGTCCTCCCGCTGGTCCAGGCCACCCTCGCGGTCTACCTCTTCCGCGCCGCCGACGAGCCGCACCGGCTGCTGGAGGCCGCGGTCGGCGCCGGGCTGATGGGCGTCTGGTCCTCGGTGCTGACCGGCTCCGGCGGCGCCATCCAGAACCAGCGCTGGTACGGCACCCTGGAGATGATCATGCTGGCGCCCCGGCGGCCGGTGATGATGATCCTGCCGATCACCGCCGCCACCGCCGTGACCGGCACGTACGCCCTCCTGGCCACGCTGGCCTGGGGCCGGGTCGTCTACGGCATCCCGCTGGAGTTCGCGCACCCGCTCGCGTTCCTCGCCGCCGCCGTGGTCTGCGTGCTCGGCCTCGGCATGTTCGGCCTGCTGCTCGCCTCCACCTTCGTGCTGCTGCGCAACGCGAACGCACTCGCCAACCCGCTGGAGTACCCGGTCTGGATGCTCTCCGGGATGCTGGTGCCGCTCGGCGTGCTGCCCGCCTGGACCGGCCCGGTCGCCGCTCTGCTCCCCACCACCTGGGGAACCCGGGCGCTGCGCGAGGCGACCGGCGGCGGCCCGGTCTGGCCCTCGATCGCCGTCTGCCTCGCGATCAGCCTGGTCTGCCTCGCGCTCGGCACGGTCCTGCTGACCTCTTTCGAACGCCGCGCCCGCGCGGCCGGAACATTGGCGCTCTCGTGAGGACACTGCGACTGATCGGCGTCGGCGGCGCGCTCGCCTACCGCGCCCTCTTCAACTGGACCACGCCCTCGATGTACGTCGGCACGCTGCTCGCCGGCCCCACGTTCCAGCTGCTCTTCTTCGCCTACCTGGGCCGGCAGCTGGGCGTCGCCGACGACGGCTTCTTCATCCTCGGCAACGCGGTGCTCGCGGCGTCGTCGGCGTGCGTCTTCGGCGGCACCATGGCGGTCTCCAACGAACGGCGGTACGGCACCCTCGGCCACGTCCTGCTCTCCCCGCGCAGCCGCACCGTGATCTTCTGGGGGCGCGTCCTGCCGTACGCCGGAAACGGTCTTCTGATCGCGGCGTTCACCCTGCTGATGGGCGTACTGCTGCTCGGCCTGCGCATCCCGTGGAGCGCGCTGCCGGGTCTCGCCCTCGCGCTCGCCGCCGGCTCGCTGGCCTGTGGTTTCTTCGGGCTCACGCTCGGCGCGCTGGGCCTGCGGTTCCGCGACGTCTGGGTGGTCTCGAACGTCTCGGCCGCCCTGCTGCTCCTGCTGACCGGGGTGAACGTGCCCCGCTCGGGCCTGCCGGACTGGATGGTGAAGATCGGACAGGTGCTGCCCATCACTCACGCGGCGGAATCCGCCCGGTCCTTCGCGGCCGGACGCGGCTTCACCGCCGCCGGTCCCGCTCTCGCCACCGAGCTGCTGGTCGGCGCCGGGTGGGCGGTGCTCGCCGCCGTCCTGCTCACCCTCTTCGAGGCGGAGTCCCGGCGCCGGGCGAGTCTGGAGACCCTGTAGCCACGGCGCCGGACCCCGATCAACCGCCAGAAACGCCCCGGTAGGTCAGAAACGCCCCGGGAACCAGAGGTCGAGCTCGCGCTTCGCGCTCTCCGGGGAGTCGGAGGCGTGCACCAGGTTCTCCCGGTTGGAGAGCGAGAAGTCACCCCGGATCGTGCCGGCGGCCGCCTTGCGGCCGTCGGTCGCGCCGATCATGGCGCGGACCACGTCGATCACCTCGTCGCCGGAGAGCACCAGCGCCGCGAGCGGGCCGCTGGTCATGAACTCCTTGAGCGGCGGGTAGAACGCCTTCTCCACGTGATCGGAGTAGTGCTGGTCCGCCAGCTCGGCGTCCATCGTGCGCAACTCCAGCGCCTCGATGGCCAGGCCTTTACGCTCGAAACGCGACAGGATCTCGCCGAGCAGACCGCGGCGGACCGCGTCAGGCTTGAGGAGCACGAGCGAACGCTCGGTGTTGCTGGACACGAAGTTCCCTCCGGAAGACGAACAGGGCCGACACGCGCGATGTTCAGCCTATCGGTACCGCGAACACGGCGAGCAGCGATGCCCGTACTGCCGCACTTTCGCGGAGCCGCCGACGGGCCATAACCTGACGGGAACAACCGGGAGGTCCACAGTGGCGAACCAGGCCGGCCGGCCCATCGCCCCGGCACGCAAGTTGGTGGCGGCGGTCATGGGCACGCTCGCGGTCTTCGTGATCGTTTTCGGGCTCGGCATGTCGAGCTGGCCAGTGGCGATATTCGGCCTCGTCGTCTTGGCGGTGGCGATCGCGCTGACCATGATGAAAGGCATCCGCCCCATCGGGGGGAAGGCCACGATCGCGTGCACCGCGGAGGTCCTCGAGATCGCTCCGCCTCCGGTCGGCCCGGCGTACGGCCGTGCCGAGATCCGCGCCATCGTGGTGGTCCCCGGCCTCGGCAACTCCGAGCAGATCATCCGGGACGGCCGGGTCCCGGTCGCCAAGTGGCCGGTCATCGGCGCCACCATCCCGGTGACGGTCGACGTCGCCGACACCCGCCGGGTCCGGGTCAACTGGAAGGACGCCCCGCTCCGCGACGAGCAGGGTGACCTGCCACCCCCGCCGCCCCCGGAGGAGGACGACGAGGACGAGACCGACGACGCGGTGCTCGGCCTGGTCCCGGAGGCACCGTGGACGGGCCGCGAGGACGACTGGACGGTCGACGAGCCCGGCCCGCAGCCCGGCTACGAGAACCCGGCCGGCTACGACGCCGCTCCCGTGGTGGTCCGCGAGACTCCGGACGGCACCATCGTCGAGGGCCACGTGATCGGCAGCGAGGACGACACCGCCCCGCTGCCCCGCCGGGCCAGGTCCACGTCGCACGGCGACTACCCGCCGCCGCCCCCACAGGCGTCCGCCCCGACGTCTCCGGCACCGCCGCCCGCCGCATCACCCGCTCCGGACGCCGCCTCGCCGTACCCGGAGCCCTCTCCGGCCGCTACGCCGCCGGCTCCGGACCCCTCGTGGCCGACGGAGGCCACCGACCCGCCGCCCGCTTCCCGAAGCCCCTGGGCGTCCCCTGAGCCCCCGCCGACGCCCACCCGGCCCGCGCCCGCCCCGGCTCCGCCCGCTCCGGCGCCCGCGGCACCCGTCTCCACCCCGGCGGCACCCACGCCGGAGTCGGCGGCTCACGCGGCTCCCCCGCCGCCGCCCGCCGCGCCCAGCGAGCCACCGCGGGCCTTCGGCTACACCCCGCCCAGCGCGCGCAACTCGCCGCCGGCCTCCTCGGGTGACCGTCCACCCGGTTCCCGCCCAAGCCCCCGGCCGCGCGGCGGCACCGCCACGGCCACGGTCGAACCGGTCACCGTCACCGCCACCGGCATGCGCCCACCGGCCCAGCGCACGTCCACCGAGTCCCACACCGAGTCCCACACCGAGGTGGACCCGCTGATCGACGTCCCGCTCGACGAGCCGGCCCCGCCACCCGCACCGGAGACCCCGGCCGCGGTCATGCCGGTGTCGCCGCCGGCGCCGCGCGTCTCGCCCGAGTCGGTCCCGCCCCCTCGGCGCGAGACCCGCTTCATCATGCAACCGGGCGAGCCCGACGACACCCCGGCGGTCTTCCCGGCGAGCGCGTACCCGAACCCGGACCCGAACCCCCCGTCCGGCCCCACCCCGATCCCGTCCACGCGCCCGGAGCCGACGGCCACCGCCGTCCACGCGGCCCCGTCCCCGATGACCGCCCCACCCACCGCCCCGGACCCGGACCGCCCGTTCCCGACGGCACCGGCACCGTCCGGCGGGACGTCCCCCCTCGTCGTCCCCGACCCGGTGGACATCCCGCTGGACGAGAACCCGGACACCCCGCCCGCCTCCCGTTCGGGAAGCCCGTGGGGCGACTTCTCCGGCCGCAACGACCCGGACGACAAGACCGCCGACATCATCACCGCCTACCCCAGCGCCCGCCCCGGCCCGGCCGGCGCGATCCACGGCGTCGGCATCACCGTGCTGGTCACCGACCTACCCCGATCGATCGCGTTCTACCGCGACACGCTGGGCTTCTACGAGATCGACACCGGCGCGGACAGCGCCGTGCTGGCCTCCGGGGACACCCGCCTGGTGCTGCGTACGGTGCACAACCTCTCCTCCGAGGCGGGCCGCCTGATCTACCTGAACCTCGAGGTCGGCGACATCGAGGCGGTCCACGAGGAGCTCCGCGCCAAGGGCGTCAAGTTCGTCCACCTGCCGCGCCCGGTCAACCGCGGCGACAAGCTCGAACTCTGGTCCGCGTCGTTCCGCGACCCCGACAACCACAACATCGCCATCACCCAGTGGCGCGCCATCCCGTAGGGATCGAAAAAAAGGGGGGGGAGCCGGTGATCCGGCTCCCCCCCCTTTCCCGTCGTACCTCAGCCCAGGATCGTCCGCCGCACGTGCAGCGCATACCACCAGGCCAGCCCGAACAGCACGCCCAGCACCCCGAGCGAGTAGTGCAGGAACCCGCAGGCCAGCAGCAGCACCTGAAGCACGGTCCCCGCGGTCCAGGCCCACGTGCGCCCCATCATCCCGGCCAGCGCGATGCACGCGACGGCGAGCACGACGACGGCACCGACCCCCCAGCCGCTCAGGTCCCCGCCGAGGACCCGGATCGGCTGGATCGCCAGCAGCAGGACGATCGCCTCGAGAGCGAGCGTCCCCGACCCCAGGCCGCGGACCGCCCCCGCCGGGTTCTTCAGCCCGGACCGGCGTTCCGGCTCACTCATCGCTTCAGCAGCTTCCGGGCGTCCGCCACGGTCACCACCGACCCGGTGATCAGCACACCGACGCCGCTCATCTCGCCGGACGCGTCCTCCTCGGCCAGCACCACGGCCTCCTCGATGGCGTTCGGCATGTCCGTGGTCACGGTCACCCGGTCCTCACCGAAGACGTTCACGGCCAGCTGCCCGAGCTCGGCCGCCGGCATCGACCGCGGCGAGCTGTTCTCCGTCACCACGATCCGCGCGACCACCGGCTCCAGCAGGTCGAGCAGCCCGGTCACGTCCTTGTCGCCGAGGACCGCGAGCACCGCGACCAGGTGCCGGAAGCTGAACTCCTCCTCCAGCGCGGTGACCGTCGCCGCCATCCCGTGCGGGTTGTGCGCCCCGTCCAGCAGGATCGCCGGCGCGCTGCGCACCCGCTCCAGCCGGCCCGGCGAGTCCACCTGCGCGAACCCCTCCCGGACCAGCTCGATCTCCAGCTGCTTCCCCGGCCCGGCGCCGAGGAAGGCCTCGACGGCGGCCAGGGCGAGCGCGGCGTTCTGCGCCTGGTGCGCGCCGAAGAGCGGCAGGAAGACCTCGTCGTAGACACCGCCGAGACCCTGGAGGATCAACACCTGACCCCCGACCGCCTGGGTACGCTCCACGACCCCGAACTCGCTGCCCTCCCGGGCCAGGGTCGCCCCCATGTCGGCGCAGCGCTCCAGGATCGGCCGCATCGCCTCCTCGGTCTGCAGCGCGGAGATCACCGTGGCGCCCTGGTGGATGATCCCGGCCTTGGCCCACGCGATGTCCTCGATCGTGTCGCCGAGCCACTCGGTGTGGTCCAGCCCGATCGGGGTCATCACGCACACCCCGGCGTCGATCACGTTGGTGGCGTCCTCCTCACCGCCGAGCCCCACCTCGACCACGGCGATGTCCACCGGCGCGTCCGCGAACGCCGCGTACGCCATCGCCGTGGTCATGTCGAAGTAGGTGAGCGGCTCGGGGTACTTCGCGTCGACCAGCCCGGCCAGCGGGGCCACGTCCTGGAAGGTCGCGACCATCCGCTCCTCGGAGATCGGCTCGCCGTCCAGGCTGATCCGCTCGCGCACGGTCTCCAGATGCGGGCTGGTGTACCGCCCGGTGTGCAGCCCGTGCGCCCGCAGCAGCGCGTCGACCATCCGGGCCGTGCTGGTCTTGCCGTTCGTCCCGGTCAGGTGGATCGCCGGGTACGCCCGCTGCGGGGTGCCCAGCACGTCCATCAGGTCCCGGATCTTCTGCATGTCGAAGGCCATGCGGGTGAAGCCGCGCTCGTTCAGCGCGGCCTCGACCTCGGCGTACTCGCTCATGCTCTGCTTTCTTCTCAGCGGGTCCGCCGGTCGGTGGACCGGCGGACAGCACAACGTCAGGCGGCGGGCAGTGCTTCCAGGGCCGCCGCGATCCGGACCAGGTCCGCCTCGGCGGTCACCAGCCGGTCCTTGATCTTCGTGACCACCTGCTCCGGCGCCTTCCCGATGAACGACTCGTTGCCGAGCTTCGCCCGGCACTGGGTCGCCTCCTTCTCGGCGGCCGCACGGTCCTTCTCCAGCCGGGCCCGCTCGGCCGCGACGTCGATGGCGCCGCGGGTGTCCAGGTCGACGGTGATCCCGCCGGTCACCGCGAGCGTCGCGGTGGCGGTGAAGTCGGCGCCGGGCGCGTCGAGCCGGGCCAGCGACCGGATCAGCGGCTCGTGCGTGTCGATCCCGACGTTGCCCAGGCCGGTCAGCGCGGCGGAGACCCGCTGGCTCGGCTTGAGCCCCTGGTCGGACCGGAAACGCCGGACCTCGGTGACCACCTTCTGCAGCGCGGCCAGCTCCTCCTCGGCGGCGTCGTCCACGTAGGCGTGGTCCACCGCCGGCCAGGCGGCCCGCATCAGGGTCTCGCCGCCGGTGAGCGCGATCCACAGCTCCTCGGTGACGAACGGGATGACCGGGTGCAGCAGGCGCAGCAGCTGGTCGAGCACGTGGCCGAGGACCCGCCGGGTGCGCGCGGCCTCCGGGGTGTCCTGCGCCAGCACCGGCTTGCTGAGCTCGACGTACCAGTCGCAGACGTCGTCCCAGGCGAAGTGGTACAGCGTGTCGCAGACCTTCGCGTACTCGTAGCTGTCGAACTGCTCGTTGACCTCGGCCACGGTGTGCTGCAGCCGGGACAGGATCCACCGGTCGAGCGCGCCGAGCTCGCTCGACGGCGGCAGGTCACCCTCGACGGTGGCGCCGTTCATCAGCGCGAACCGGGTGGCGTTCCAGAGCTTGTTGCAGAAGTTCCGCGAGCCCTGGCACCACTCCTCGCTGATCGGCACGTCGGAGCCGGGGTTGGCGCCACGGGCCAGCGTGAACCGGGTCGCGTCGGCGCCGTACCGGTTGATCCAGTCCAGCGGGTCGACCACGTTGCCGAAGGACTTCGACATCTTCTTGCCGAACTGGTCCCGGACCATGCCGTGCAGGTTCACCACGTTGAACGGCTGCACGCCGGACCCATCGGAATCGCGCACAGCGTAGAGCCCGAACATCATCATCCGGGCGACCCAGAAGAAGAGGATGTCGTAGCCGGTGACCAGCACGCTGGTCGGGTAGAACTTCTCCAGTTCGGGGGTGCGCTCCGGCCAGCCCAGCGTGGAGAACGGCCAGAGCCCGGAGGAGAACCAGGTGTCCAGCACGTCCTCGTCCTGGCGCCAGCCCTCGCCGGACGGCGGCTGCTCGTCCGGTCCGACGCAGACCACCTCGCCGGCCGGGCCGTACCAGACCGGGATGCGGTGCCCCCACCAGAGCTGCCGGGAGATGCACCAGTCGTGCATGTTGTCGACCCAGGCGAAGTAGCGCTTGGAGAGCTCGGCCGGCTCGATCGTCACCCGGCCGTCGCGGACCGCGTCGCCGGCCGCCTGGGCCAGCGGGCCGGTCTTGACGAACCACTGCAGCGACAGACGCGGCTCGACGGTCGTCTTGCACCGCGAGCAGTGCCCGACCGAGTGCAGATACGGCCGCTTCTCGGCGACGATCCGCCCCTGCTCACGCAGCGCGGCGACGACCGCCGGACGGGCTTCGTACCGGTCCAGGCCCTGGAACGGGCCGGGCACCGTGATGACCGCGCGCTCGTCCATCACGGTCAGGCTGGGCAGGTCGTGCCGCTGGCCGATCTCGAAGTCGTTCGGGTCGTGCGCCGGGGTCACCTTGACCGCGCCGGTGCCGAACGCCGGGTCGACGTGCTCGTCCGCGATGATCGGGATCCGGCGGCCGGTCAGCGGCAGCTCGACCTCGGTGCCGATCAGGTGCTTGTACCGCTCGTCGTCCGGGTGGACGGCGACCGCGGTGTCACCGAGCAGCGTCTCGGCCCGGGTGGTCGCGACCACGATCGCGTTCTCGCCCTCGCCGTAGCGGATCGAGACGAGCTCGCCCTCGTCGTCGGTGTGCTCCACCTCGATGTCGCTGAGCGCGGTGAGGCAGCGCGGGCACCAGTTGATGATCCGGTTGGCGCGGTAGATCAGCTCGTCGTCGTAGAGCCGCTTGAAGATCGTCTGGACCGCCCGGGACAGGCCCTCGTCCATGGTGAAGCGCTCGCGGCTCCAGTCCACCGAGTCGCCGAGGCGGCGCATCTGGCCCAGGATGGCGCCGCCGGACTCGGCCTTCCACTCCCAGACCTTCTCCACGAACTTCTCCCGGCCCAGGTCGTGGCGGGAGAGCTGCTGCTCGGCGAGCTTGCGCTCGACGACGTTCTGCGTGGCGATACCGGCGTGGTCCATGCCCGGGAGCCACAGCACCTCGAAGCCCTGCATCCGCTTGAGCCGGACCAGGGTGTCCTGGATGGTGTGGTCGAGGGCGTGGCCGACGTGCAGCGACCCGGTCACGTTCGGCGGCGGGATGACGATGGTGAAGGCCGGCTTCTCGCTCTTCGGATCCGCGCTGAAGTAGCCCTCCGATACCCACCGCTCGTACCGCAGCTGCTCTACCTCGCCCGGCTGGTACTGGGCGGAAAGGCCACCGGTGGGCCGGCTGTCAGGGGTACGGGCTTCGGTTGTATCGGTCACCCGACAAGTCTACGGAGCCCCGGCAACCGGCCGGTATTCGCACCTCCACTCACCCGGGAGGGCGATACGCTTCACTGATGTCCGATCGTGGCTCACCCTCCCCAGCGCCCACAGAGTCCTCCGCCTCCCCCGCGGATCCTGAGGCGGAGGCTCCTGAGGCGGAGGCCGAGCCGATCGAGATCAGCGATTCGCCGTTCAGCCTGATCGGCGAGGAGCAGGACGCCACGGAGGTCGAGGCGCCGCCGTCCCGCCGGCGGGCCCGCACGATTGTGCTCTCCACCATGCTCGCGGTCAGCGTCGCCGGTCTCGCCACGATCGGCTGGTTCGGCTGGCAGATCAGCTCGCAGAAGGACGCCACGCTCAGCACGCCCGCCACCATCGGCGACTACGCACTCGACACCGGCGAGGCCGCCACCTCCAGCGCGGAGTACCTGCAGACCGCGCTCTCCGCCGAGGTCGACCTCGACGAGACCATCGGCGCCGTCTACACCGACGCCGCCGAGCAGTCGGTCCTGGTCTTCGGCGGCACCACGCTGATCTGGAGCCCGGCCCGGGACCTGGAGACCTCGTTCAGCCTGGTCTCCGACTCCGACGGCGGCATCACCGGCCTGCGCGACGTCGACGCCGGCGACCTCGGCGGCTCGATGAAGTGCGGCACCACCAGGTCCGACTCCGGCGACATCTCGGTCTGCGGCTGGGCCGACCACGGCAGCCTCGCCCTCACCATCTTCCCGAGCGGCCTCGCCGTCTCCGACGCCGCCCGGGTCACCGCCCAGTTCCGCGAGGCGATCCAGACTCGTTCCTGACTTCAACCCCTTTTCCGGTACGCCCCCAGCCGCACCCCGGCCCACGAAAAAGGCGACCGGAAAAGGGGCGGCCAGAAGCGGCCCAAAACAAAAAAGGCCCACCCCGAAGGGTGGGCCTTTCCTGAAGTTAAGTCCGGCGGCGTCCTACTCTCCCACACCCTCCCGAGTGCAGTACCATCGGCGCTGGAGGGCTTAGCTACCGGGTTCGGAATGAGACCGGGCGTTTCCCCTCCGCTATGACCACCGAAACAGCCATCAGCAGAACCAACCAGCAACCCCAAAACTCTTGGGGGTGGTCGTTCGTTTGCTGTGAATCACACAGTGGACGCTAAGCACAAAATTTAGGGTGGTTAAGCCCTCGGCCTATTAGTACCGGTCAACTCAACACGTTAC
>NZ_JBFAYF010000028.1:0-128567 GCF_040681165.1 Actinoplanes sp. NPDC051851
CTGGTGGCCAGGGGTGTCTCAGGCCCTCCGAGAGACCCCTGACCACCAGCCGCGCCGGGAAAGCTGGCACCCAGAGGTCACTCAAGCCCGCCGACACACCCCTCACCACCAGCCACCAATGGCTGCGCGTGCACCCGATCATGGGTCGTGTGCGCCCGGCGTACCTGAACCCGGCTGATCGTGTGCACGCGCCGCCCGATCCACGCCGTTCGTGTGCAGCTGCTGCCCTGTCGGCGTTGTTCGTGTGCGACTGCTGCCCCACCGGTGCTGTTCGTGTGCGCCTGCCGCCCGGCCTGCGGTGCTCCAGGCGGCGTGGCTCTCCCCGGGCGTGGCTCTCCTGGGGCGTGGCTATCCGGCCAGGGCGGCGGCGATCGCCATGGTGTGCTGGTACTCGCGCCAGCCCGCGAGCAGGCCGTCCCGGGTGCGCAGTACCCCGATGAACGGTGCCGAGGACTGCACCCCGGTGGCCGTGTGCGTGCCGACCAGCTCGTACTCCACGATGATCACGTCCGGGTCGGCCGTCTCGTGGATCACCACGTCGCGGCAGTCGTCGAAGCGGACCGGGAAGCTCGCGCGCCCGGCCCGGGCCAGCTCGATGACGGCCTGCTTCCCCTCCAGTCGGGTGGGCCGGCCGGGCGGGGCGAACGGCAGCTCGGTCACCACGTCGTCGGCGAGCATGGCGCCGTCGTAGGTGGGTGCGCCGGAGAGCCACTCCGCGCGCATGCGGTCGAAGATCTGGTGCGGTGTCACGACGTACCTCCGGATTAAGATGAGTGGGTACTCGACTTCGCTGCCTCGCAGAATAATGAGTGGAGACTCGACTTGCTAGAGGGACCGCCGCTGCGCGCGGACGCCCAGCGGAACCGGGCGCGCATCCTGGACGCGGCCGAGACGGTGTTCGCCGAGGGCGGGGCGGGTGCGTCGACCGAGGAGGTGGCGCGCCGGGCCGGGGTGGCGATCGGCACGGTGTTCCGGCACTTCCCGACCAAGAACGACCTGCTCGCGGCCATCATGAAGCGCCTGCTGGCCCGGCTGATCGCGGAGGCCGGCCAACTGGGCGGGGGTGGCGGGGGCGGCGAGTCGGGTGCGGGCGGCGAGTCGGGTGCGGGTGACGGGCCGGGTGCGGGTGGCGGGCTGTTCGAGTTCCTCCGCCGGCTGGTCGCCCAGGCGGCGGCGAAGCGGTCGGTGGTCGACCTGCTGGCCCGCTCGGGGGTGGAGATCGGCCTGCCCGAGGCGGTCGGGCACCTCCGCAACGCGGTGGCGTCGTTGCTGGCGCAGGCTCAGGCGGCCGGCGAGGTCGCGCCGGACGTCGAGGTGCCGGAGGTGATGGCGCTGCTGGTCAGCCTCTCCCAGGGAGCCCTGCACGGCGGCTGGGACGCCGGCCTGCAGGAGCGCACCCTGCGAATCGTGATCATGGGCCTCAGGGGCTGAGTGGTCCTCAAGGGCTGAGCGGGCTGGAAGGGCTGATTGGGCTGAGCGGGCTGGAAGGGCTGGCCCCGGGCCCGGCGCCCAGGCCGGCGCCCAAGTCGGCGCCCAGGCCGGCGTGCAGGAAGGTGGTGATGGCCTCGATCGCCTCCTCGTCCGAGGTCACCGCCCGGACCGGGGTCGGGTGGTTCGCGTCGAGCCAGCCGTTGGCGAGGGCCGCCAGCGTGACGGTGAAGAGTGACGCCGCCATCAGTGGATCGCCCGGCAGGTGGCGCATGTGGTCGGCGATGTGGTGCAGGTCGGGCTCGTACATCTCCCGGCTGCGGCGGGCGAACTCCTCGTCGACGATCGAGGCCTGCTGGAGCGCGACCAGGACCGGGCGGTGCCGGCGGTAGGTCTGCCAGAAGGCGGCCACGTGGTAGCGCACCGCGGCCCGGTCCCGGAAGTCGTCGAGGTGGCCGGCCTGCAGGGCGTTGGCGTCCCCGACGTCGAGCAGGTCCTCCAGCAGCGCCTCGAGCAGCTTCTCCTTGCTGGCGAAGTGCTTGTAGAACGAGCCGGTCGCGCGGCCTGCCTCGGCGGTGATGTCGGTGATCTTGGCGTTCAGGTAGCCGACCCGCTCGAACACCCGGATCGCCGCGGCCTTGAGCTCCGCCTCGGTCCGCTCCGCCTGCTGCTTTCGCACTGACATCCCCGCCCCCTTGACGGGGAGATTAGCAGCGCTCTACGGTGAATCTATGTTCACTGAATCCAAGTTCACTGTAATTGTGGGCGCCGGCCCCACCGGCCTCACCCTCGCCCGGGAGCTGCGGAGCCGCGGCGTGCCGTTCCGGATCCTGGAGCGGTCGCCGAAGCCGTTCGACGGGTCGCGGGGCAAGGGGCTCCAGCCGCGCACGCTCGAGGTGCTCGACGCGATGGGCCTGCTCGGCCGGTTCCAGGCGGTCGGCGGCCTCTACCCGTCGCTGCTGATCCACCTGCCGGACGGCGGGACCATGGAGCAGCGGATGGACGAGGTGCACGAGCCGACCCCCTCGGTGCCCTGGCCGAACGGGCTGATGGTGCCCCAATGGCGTACGTCCGAACTGCTCGCCGAGGGGATCCCGGTCGAGCTGGGCACCGGCGTCGCGGGCCTGACCCAGGACGATTCCGGCGTACGCCTGACGCTGGACACCGGCGAGATCGTCACGGCGCGTTACGTCGTCGGGGCGGACGGCGGGCGCAGCACGATCCGCAAGGCGCTCGGCATCCCCTTCGAGGGCAGCACCCACGAGGAGGAGCGGATGTTCATCGCCGACGTGCGCCTGACCGGGCTGGACCGGGACGCCTGGCACATCTGGCCGGAGGGGCAGGGGCTCAAGCTCGGCCTCTGCCCGCTCGCCGGCACCGACTGGTGGCAGCTGACCACCCCGGAGAAGGGGAAGAGTGTCGAGGAGCTGGTCGCCGGGGTGGACCCGTCGATCACGGTGACCGAGATCGGCTGGACGTCGGAGTTCCGGGCGAACATGCGGATGGCGTCCCGCTTCCGGGCCGGGAACGTGTTCCTCGCGGGCGACGCGGCCCACGTGCACTCCCCGGCCGGCGGGCAGGGCCTGAACACCGGGATCCAGGACGCTTTCAACCTGGGCTGGAAGCTCGCGACCGGCGACGACGCGCTGCTGGACACGTACGAGGCGGAGCGCCTGCCGGTCGCCGCGCACGTCCTCGGCATCAGCACGAAGCTGCACCGGAAGCAGTACGACGGGGAGGAGGACGCGATGCGCCGCGACGACCCGGTGCTGCGGCAGCTCTCGCTGAACTACCGGGGCGGCCCGCTCGCCGCCGAGCACCGGGCCGGCCCGGGCGCGGTCCGGGCCGGCGACCGCGCCCCGGACGCGCCGCTGGCGGACGGGCGGATCTTCGACCTGCTGCGGGGGCCGCGGGCGACCCTGCTGGCCTTCGGCTGGACCGGTTACCTGCCGGAGCTGCCCGGGTCGATCGCCGTGCACCGGATCGACGACGCGGCGGCCGCCGGGGCGTACGACGTGCACGGGCCGGCCCTGATGCTGATCCGGCCGGACAACTACGTGGGCTGTGCGACCCGTGACCCGCAGGACGTGGTGGCGTACGCGAAGCTCATCACGAGGGAATGAGGGTGTGCAGCTCGACCAGCAGCTCGGAGAGGGCGGCCGCGTCGCAGTCGCCCATCGCGACGCGGCGTGCCCGCTGCCAGTGGTCCGACCACGCGTCGTCGGCCCAGATCTCGGTGATCCGCTGCTCGTCGCTCACCTGCTGACCGGTCATGGTCACGCCGGGCTCGACCTGGACGAGCAGCGTCAGCCCGCCGGGGAGAGGGTGGGACAGCTGGGTGTGCCGGCGGGACGCGGACTGGTAGGCGTTCCCCGCCCACCGGTCGCGCATCAGGGCCACGACCCGCTCGGTGGGCACTGGACCGAATCCGGTCAGACTGGTCGCCGTTCGCTCGGTGGCGGTCAGCGTCACCACCGGCCGGTGGACCTGCGGGAACGGCTGCAGGATCTCGTAGTCGGTGAACGTGTGCGCCCAGGTGCCCAGCTCGATGCCCAGCTCCGCCGGGTGCACGATGCCGAGCGGCGCGTCCCCGCCGACGGTCGCGGTGGTGTCGTGGACGTCCGCGAAGCTGCCGTCCTCCGCGATCCGGACCGCGCGGACCAGGCGATCCTCCGCGTCGTACTCGCCCCACAGCAGCCGCCGGGCGATCGGCCCGAGGACCGGGTGCGGCAGCACGACGCCGGGCAGATCGCGCGCCGGGCGACGGCGGTGCGTGTGCATCTCCCGTTCCAGTCGCGCGATCTGGGCCACCGCGGTCGCCCGGAGATCCTTTTTCAAGATCAAGAATTTCTGGTACGCGTCGGGCCGGGCGTCCTTCACGCCCGGCTTCGGTGGACGCGCGAGCACCCGCCCGTCCGCCGCGCGTACCGAAGCGGTCAGATGCTCGTCGACGACCACGGTGAACTCCCGCGCCCCGTAGTCCAGGACGACCCCGGTCTCCAGCCCGTGCGTGACGGTCAGCCGGTCGGCGAGCCCGGTCACCGAGAGCCCGCGGCGCCCGGCGGCCCGGGTCAGGTAGTCGAGCGCCCGGTCGTTCATCGCCCCGCCGGACATCCCCTCCTCGATCGCGAGCAGGTGCCGGAGCGCGGTGTCGGTGCCCACCGTGGCCAGCACCGCGAACCCGTCGATCGCCCGCGCCCACCGGCTGCGCCCCGGCCAGGAGCGTACCTGCGGTGCCACCGCCTCCATCGTGGCGTCGTCGCCGAGGTGCGCCTGCGCCAGCACGGCCCAGGCCTCGGCGGCCGGCATCCCGTCGGCCGTCCACGCGTCGAACAGCGCCCGCCCGAACGCCGCCAGGCTCGCCCGATCGCAGGCGGCGATCAGCTGCCGGGTCCCGGGGCCGGGCGGCGCGACCAGCGGCTGGGCGGCGGCCGAGGACTCGACGCCCGGCTGGCGCCCGTCGGCGGGCGCGGGATCGCCGGGCGGGGGCTCCGGCGCGTCGTCCAGGCGGGTCCGGATCAGCCCGTCGATCAGCCGGGCGGTGTCCTCGGCCGGCAGGATCCCGCCGTCCGCGGTCCGGATCTCGGGCAGCAGGTCGGCGCGGGCCCACGCGGGGGCCCTGACCTTCCGCGCGGCCGGGGTGTCGCCGGCGTCCTCCAGCAGCGCGGTGATCGCGTCGAGGGCGGCCGCGCCGTATCCGTCGGCGGCCGTGAGCACGGTGTGCCGGTGACCGGTGACGGCCAGGTGGCGCAGCGCCTCCTCGGCGTTCTGCCGGGGCTTTCCCGGGCGCCCGGCCGCCGCCGGGATCAGCGCCGCCGCCGCGGCCTCCGGGTGCCGGGCCAGCCACAGCCGCGCCCAGAGCCGCGCCGAGCCGAGATGGCGGAGCCACCCCGCGACCAGGGCCGCCGCCTCGGGACCCCGGTACGGCAGCAGCAGGAAGCCGAGGCGGTCGGCGTTCTCGCCCGCGTCCCGGAGCGCCGGCGGCAGCGCGTCGAGCTCGAACCGGGCCACCGCCACCCGGGACAGGTCGGCCTGCTGCCGGTACCGGATCGGCGCCGAGGTCGCGAGCAGCGCCCGGGCCGGTGCGTCCGGTCCCGTCGTGATCAGCCAGGAGGCCTGCGGCGGGGTCAGGTCGGAGAGCCGGTCGGCGCCGGTCGCGGCGAGTCCCCAGTCCGGTTCCGCCAGCCCGTGATCGAGCGCCGCTGCCCGGGACCACCAGAGCTCGCGCTCGCCGTCCGCCCAGGCCATCACCGTCGGTTCCGCGTGGACCAGCCCCTCGACCACGATCGGCTTACGCCCTCGACCCGCCGCCATCCCGGCACCCCTCGTCCTCGGGCCCGCACGTCCCGCCGCGCCAGACCGTAGCGGAGCGCCAGACCGTAGCGGAGCGCCGCCGGGCGCCCTCTCCTGGTGCACCGCGGCGTCCCGGTCACCCCAGCGGGCGGCCCCGCCACGTCAGCGTCCCGCGGCGCCGGCCGCGGAAGGAGCGGGCCACCAGCCGGCCGAAGTACACGATCGACACCGGATGGGCCAGCGGGTCGGGGAGGACGCGGCCACCCGTCGCGGCCGCGACGATCACCCGGCCGAGGACCGCGAGGAGATAGGCGGCGCCCGCGAGCACCGCCCACATCGGAGCAAGGAACGCGCAGGAGAGTGCGATCAGGGGCGGGAGAGCGTACGTGAGAAGGAGGAAGAGGAGGACGCAGGCCGCGCCGGACGGCGAGCCGAAGGACGCCCAGAGCGATTTGGCGTAGCCGTCGGCGAGTTCGCGCCGGGATTCGTACATCCGGCAGGTGGCGAGGCGGGAGCCGTCGGCCAGCGCGATCCGGCCGCCGGAGCGTTTGACGGCGCGGGCCAGCTCGACGTCCTCCAGGACGCGGTCGCGCACGGCGGCGTGCCCACCGGCCCGCTGATACCCGGCGCGGTCGACCATCAGCCACTGCCCACCGGCGGCGGCCAGCGACGGGCGCGGCGAGCGCTCCATCAGGCGCAACGGCAGGAAGGTGAGCCAGGACCACTGCAGCAGTGGTTGCGCCAGGCGGCCCGCTCCCTCGATCCTGGGGTACGGGCTGAGCAGCGTGACGCCGGCCTCCCGGAGCAGCGCGGCGGCACCGGCGATCGCGTCGGGTGCCAGGGTGACGTCGGCGTCGACGAAGGCCAGGAGGTCGGCCTCGGGGACGTACCCGGCCAGTCGATGGCAGGCGTGCGGTTTGCCGAGCCATCCCGGGGGTGGGGGAGCGCCGAGGTGCAGGGTGACCCGGGGGTCGTCCCCGGCGATCGCCCGGACCACGCCGGCGGTGTCGTCGGTGGAGTCGTCGTCGAGGACGTGGATGCTCAGGTTCGGCACGCCGCGCTGGGCCAGCAGGGACCGCAGGCAGGGGCCGACCCGTTCGGCCTCGTTGCGCAGCGGCAGCAGCACGGCGATCCGCTCGGTGCTGCCCGCGTCGCGGCGGGGCCGGCGCAGCAGCCGGGCGTTGACCGCGGTGTGGGCCGTGAGCAGGGCGTTCAGCGCGAGAAGGAGGGTGAGGCAGAGATGCACAGCGTCCTTCCCAGCGGGATCAGCGTGGCGCCCATCAGCAGCGCACCCCAGGCGGCGGAGGCGGGAAGGCCGAGGAAGACCGCGTGGGCGAGGACCGAGGAGGCGTACGTCCAGAGCCAGAGCGCGAGCATCGGGGCGTCGGCGGGATCCGGCTCCCGGGCACCGGTGGCGGCGGCGAGGGCGGTCATCAGGAGCAGTGCGAAGGCGAGCCAGCCGAGGTAGTTGCCGGCCGGGATGCCGGGTACGCCGGGGAGCGCGGGCGTGGGGGAGTGCCACCGCCAGTAGCCCTCGGCGACCATCTGCGGATCGAGGAAGAGGTCCCAGGCGGCCAGCCCGGTCCCCGCGACGAGGATCCGGCCCACCCGGGAGCGGACGGCGTGGAGCGCGGCGAGCCAGGCGGGCCAGGCCATCCAGGTCCAGGCCAGCGGGATGATCAGCGGTACGCCGAGCAGCCGGGGCCCCAGTTGCCCGGAGTAGTCGTAGGTCCCGAACGGGAATCCGGTCGCCACACCCACGGCCTCGACCGCGAACCCGCCGAGCGTCGCGGTGAGCACCAGGGCACCGGCCTGACGGGCCCCGCGGGTGAGCCAGGCGTGGCTCAGCGAGAGCACGACCCCGAGCACCACGGTCAGCACGGTGACGTGCGCCCGGGCGCTGCCATGGGTGAGCGGATAGGTGATCTGCGCCAGAACGAGCGTGGCCAGGAGCGCCCAGGGGACCGCCGCGCCTCCCCATCCCCCCGGCTTCTCCGGCTTTTCGGAAATGCCTGACTCCGCGGGGACGCCGGAGCCGGTCAAGAGGTGGAGGCGCCGGGGAGTCCCTCGACCGGGTGGGCGGCGGTGAGGGGTAGCTCGCGGCCGAGGATGGCGAAGGCGCGCTCGTCGCCCGGGAAGTAGAAGTGCCGGAGGACGTCGGTGAAGCCGAAGCGGCGGTAGAGGCGCCAGGCACGGGACGCCTGCTCGTCGGCCTCCGGGGTGGAGAGCAGCACCGTGCGGCCCTCGGCCATCGCGAGCAGGGCGCGCAGCTGGCGGGCGCCGACGCCGTGGCCCTGGGCGGCCGGGCGGACGTGCAGCTCGACGACCTCGAAGCAGTTGGTCAGCCAGTGCCGGCGGGACGGCTCGTCCAGCGAGAAGCGGACCTGGTCGTGCCACCACTGGCCGGCGGCGGAGGTGTAGCCGTACCCGAAACCGGCGACCTTGCCCTCGGTGGTCAGCGTGGCCACCGCGCGGAAACCGGGGCGGCGCACGTGCGAGCCGATGTAGCCGCGGCGGGTCTGCAGCAGCTCCTGTCGGTAGCCCATCGCCTCGCCGTACACGGCGACCACGTCGTCCAGCCGGCGCAGCAGGTCGTCCGGCTGCCAAGCAACGAGCCTCATCGGTTAAGCCGCTCCTCTTCCGCCGGGTGTTCCGGACCGGCATTCTGCCAGCCGAGCACCGAACGGTCGCCGCTGATGTCGCGTACCGCGAACCGGGCGAAGAGCTCCTCGGCGTACCAGCGGTCCGCAGGGGTGCGGGCGATGGCCGCGCGGTGCTCCGGCTGACGGTACGCGAACGCGGTGAGATCCGCCGCGCTCCGCCACACGCTGACGGTGCCCTGCCAGCCGATCGGTGCCTCGCCGATCCCGAAGCGGGCGAGCAGTCCCGGTGCGGCGGCCACCTCGCGGGCCACCGGCGGGACGGCACGCCAGAAACGCAGCGCGCGGGACGGGCGGAGCCGGGCACGGGTGAGCGCGAGGACCGTGCCGTCGGCCTTCTCCCCGGTGGGCTGGAAGGGCTCGCGACCGGACCACTGTCCGCGGCTGATCAGCGGCGTCAGGTCGAGCCGTGCCTGCCCGATCGCGATGCCGTCCCAGGCAGGGAATCGTACGGGAGAATCGCTCACGGTGATCGCCGCCCAGCGGGAGAGATCCGCGTCGCCGGGCCCGAAGGTGATCCCCGTGCCGGTGCCGAGGAACCTGCCGAAGCGGACGCCGCGCAGGTGACGGCGGGCGAAGGCCATGCGCAGCAGGGCCGGGCCGATGGCGCGCCGGGGCACCCGCCAGACGTGCAGAGCGACCAGCGACATGATCCGTTACAGTCCGACGGCCTCGGCGCTGGCGTCCCAGAACCTCCCGGCGAACTGCGGGTCACGGGCGTGCGCGGAGGGCCGGGTGACCGTCCGGCCGACGTAGTAGGCGCCGTTCTCCAGCTGCTCCGGCGGCGTGGTGATCAGCCAGACCAGCAGCTCACCGGCGGCCTCCGGGGTGATCAGGCCGGGCGCGTGCTTCCAGACGAGGCGGGTGAGCCAGCCCGCGCCGAAATTGGTGCGCACCACGCCGGGGTGGAAGGCCACGCTGAACACTTCCGGCCAGCGTCGGGCGGCCTCCGCGGCGAAGAGGATGTTCGCGGCCTTGGCCGCCCCGTAGGAACGCCACTTGCTGTACGACCGTGCGTCCTCGGTGAAGACCGTCCCCGGTCTGCCCTGGCGGTGCGCGCGGGAGGCGGTGTTCACGACGCGCCCGCCGGTCAGCCGCTCGCGCAGCAGGTGGGTGAGGAGGAACGGGGCGAGATGATTGCCCTGCGTGGTCGCCTCGTGCCCGTCCACGGTCTCGCGGTAGTGACCGACCATGCCGCCGGCGTTGTTCGCCAGGACGTCGATCCGCTCGTGGTTCTTCAGGAGGGCCGCGGCGAGCTCACGGACCTCGTCGAGGACCTCGAAGTCGGCGCGGTAGTGGGCGGCCGGCTTGACCAGCTCGACCGCGGCAGCGAGGCGGTCCGGGTCGCGGCCGACCATCACCACCTCGTCACCGCGGGCGGCGAGCTGTCGTGCGGCGGCCAGTCCGATGCCGGAACTGGCGCCGGTGACCACGATCGTCTGTGCCATACCCGCCTCCTGTGGTGTTCATGGTGCATCCTGTCACCTGCGTCCTATCGAGGAGTGGCCAGTGAGCGCGGAGATCGAGGTGCCGGCCTGCGTGGACAGCCCGGTGCGGCCCTACACGCCGACCCGGCCGGCCGCGCGCTGGCTGCTGGCCCACCGGGTGCAGCCGGTCGGGCCCGAGTCGGAGCAGACCGAGCACCAGCAGCCCTGGTGGAAGGTGATGTGCCTGACCGGGGTGGACTACTTCTCCACGCTCTCCTACCTGCCTGCGATCGCCGCGCTGGCCGCCGGGGCGCTCTCCCCGCTGGCGACGCTGCTGATCGTGGCGCTGACCCTGCTCGGGATGCTGCCGATGTACCGGCGGGTGGCCCGGGAGAGCCCGCACGGGCAGGGCTCGGTGGCGATGCTGGAGGACCTGCTGCCGTTCTGGCGCGGGAAGGTCTTCGTACTGGTGCTGCTCGGCTTCGTCTGCACCTCGTGGATCATCACGATCACGCTGTCCGCGGCGGACGCGACCGTGCACATGTCGGAGAACCCGTACCTGCCGGGCTTCCTGCACGGGCACCAGGTGCTGATCACCGTGGTGCTGCTGCTGGTCCTCGGCTTCGTCTTCCTGCTCGGCTTCAGCGAGGCGGTCGGGGTGGCGATCCCGCTGGTCGCGATCTTCCTCCTGCTGAACGCGGTGATCACCGTGGTCGGTCTGGTGGACGTCTTCGGCACCTCGGGCGCCTTTTCCGCCTGGACCTCCCGGCTCGGCTCCACGGGCGGCTTCTCTTCTCTCCTGGGCCCGTCGATCTTGGCATTCCCGGCGCTGGTGCTGGGGCTCTCCGGGTTCGAGACCGGGGTCAGCATGATGCCGCTGATCCGTTCTTCCAGCGGCGAGGAACGGATCCACAACACCCGCAGGCTGCTCACCACGGCCGCCGGGATCATGAGCGTCTACCTGATCGCGACGAGCTTCGTGACCACGGTGCTGATCCCCGCCGCCGAGTTCGAGGAGGGCGGGCAGGCGAACGGGCGGGCCCTCGCCTACCTCGCGCACGAGAAGCTCGGCGAGGTCTTCGGCACCGTCTACGACATCAGCAGCATCCTGATCCTCTGGTTCGCCGGCGCCTCCGCGATGGCCGGCCTGATCAACATCGTGCCGCGCTACCTGCCCGGGTACGGGATGGCGCCGGAGTGGGCCCGTGCCGTACGCCCGGTGGTGCTGGTCTACACGGTGATCAGCGTGGGCCTCACGATCGCCTTCGGTGCGGACGTGAACGCGCAGGCCGGGGCGTACGCGACCGGCATCCTGGCGATGATGGTCTCCGGCGCGTTCGCGGTGACCGTCTCGGCGCACCGGGCCGGGCAGCGCGGGGCGACGGCCGGGTTCGGCGTACTCACGCTGGTCCTGCTCTACGCCCTCGGCGACAACATCATCGAGAAGCCGGACGGCATCGCCATCTCCGCGGTCTTCATCGGCGCGATCATCCTGATCTCGCTGATCTCCCGGGTCACCCGGACCACCGAGCTGCGCGCCGACCGCATCGAGTTCGACGAACCCGCCCGCCGCTTCATCGCGGACTCGATCGCCCACGACGGCCAGCTCAACATCATCGCCAACCGGCGGCAGGCCGGCGACGAGACGGAGTACGCGGCGAAGGAGGGCGAGCAGCGCGGCATGAACCCGGTACCGGGCCGCGCCGACATCCTCTTCCTGGAGGTGGACGTGGCCGACCCGTCCGCGTTCAGCGACGCCCTGGCGGTACGCGGCGTCGACGTCGACGGCTACCGCATCCTGCGGGTGGAGAGCCCGGCCGCCCCGAACGCGATCGCCGCGGTGCTGCTCGCCCTCCGGGACGCCACCGGCCTACGCCCGCACTGCTACTTCGAGTGGGCCGAGGGCAGCCCGCTGGGTCACCTCTTCCGCTACCTGCTTCTGGGCAGGGGCGACACGGCCCCGGTGGTCCGCGAGATCATCCGCCAGCACGAGCCCGACCAGAACCGCCGCCCCGCCGTCCACGTCGGCTGACCCCGAGCTACAAGCGGCGGTATCTGGTGTGCTTGCTCGCGGTCGACCTCTCCGTCGCCTCGACCAGGCCCTCCTTGCGGAGCAGGGTGAGCCAGCGGCGAACGGTCTGATCCGACAGTCCGGTTCGCGCCGCGAGCTCGGCGCGGGAGGCGATCGTGGAGCCGATCGCGTCGAGGATCTCCTGCCGCCTGTCCGCCTGCGTTGTCCGATGATGCGGCCCTGTCCCTTCACCTGAACCGGGCCGCATCAATCGGTATCGGGCCCACCGGCGAGTACCCACCTGTTCCACGAGCTGGCGGGCTACCAGGTCCTGAAGCTCGGCCGTGACCTTGCGAGAGTCGAGCCCGGTCAGTTTTCGATAGCCGGCGTTGTCGAGGTCCGCTCCGTCGTGCAACGCTCCCAGCGCCATGCACTGGCTGTCCGTCAATCCCTGCTCGCCGAGGCCGCCGATCCACCGGATCACGTCATCACTCAGCAGCGAGTGGTTCGGGAAGGTCACCACGAAGGAAGAGATCCGGTCGTCGAACGTCGGAGCGGACATACCGGAACGTCGCAGGGAGATCAGCATGGCGCGGATTCCCGATCCGCGGTTCTCGCAGACCGTTCGGTCCTCACCCGGGATGGGGGCATCCTCCAGAATTCTGAGGAGCGCGGCGTTACGTGACGACGTTGCTCCCTCCGTACCGAGGTTCTCCAACGTCACCGGACCGTAGAGGCCGCCGGCGTTCCGGATGACGAGCCGGTCCGGGAACATCTCGACCTGGACCTGTGAGCCCCGTGAAGCAGGGGAGAGATCCCGATGTACGAGAGCGTTGGTGACGGCCTCCCGTAAAGCGGTTTCGGGGTATTCCCAGATGTCCTGCCGCCCGGCCCCCGTGGTTATGGATCGGCGGGACATGTTGCGCCGTACGGCGGCGAGCGTGTCGCGAACCATGACCGGAATCGGCCCTTCGATCGCGACGCTGTCGAGGAACCGGACGCCGGACTCCTCGTCCGGGCCGTTCACTGTGGGGTAGTGGACGAAGGTGATCATGAGCTGAGGGAAGTGCTCTTGCGGGTAGTCGCCCAGCGCGAGGAGACCACCCACGGACACGTCGTCCCCCGATCCGTCGGAGCGAGGAATCAGGATCCTCGTGCGGCGGAGGATCTCCTCCGTGGTCAGATTGCGATAGACGTACGGGCGGCTGCCGCGGAGTCGCAGCACCATGGCCGTGATGAGATGGGGATCGAGTGCTTCGAGGCCCACGCCCGGTACCGGCTCCAGGTCGTCCTTCGGCTGGCCCCGGGCAGACAGCATCATCTGCACCTCGTAGCTGGACAACTGCCTGTCGCCGTCATGGACCCGTGTGTAGGCGCCCTTGGTGAGACCGGCTCCCTTGTAATAGCAGGGTTTTTGCTCACGGGGGATCTCGGGTACCTCGGCCACGAGCATCTGAGTCCCCTCGAAGGGCAGGATCTGGATGTGAGGCCGTAACGGCGGCTCCATCTCGGTGGAGCAGAGCGAGGCCACGTCAGATGCGAGCTTCGCGGGATTCGGGAGTGCTACCGGTGCGAATCTCTCTGTCTCGTCGAGGCCTAGGATGACGGTTCCGCCACGCGTGTTGGAGAAGGCGGACAACGTCTCGCGCAGGCTTTTCGGCAGGCCGCCCTGAGACTTCTTCACCTCTACATCCGCCAGGTCACTGCCCAGTAGGCGGAGGTTCTCGACGATCTCCGCAAGCTCCTCGGCGTTCATGTCATCCTATCCTGCTCATCATCCTGCTCACCATCCTGCTCATCGGGGACGTTAGCAGGATGGGATCGATGATGATGTTGTTTCCGGGCTGATCACCGCCTTCCGGGAGTCGATCATCTGTTCGAAAAAGGGCCGGGAAGGTCGTGGTTTTCTCGTGCGGGGGTGCTAGTGTCGGCGGTAGTTAGAACGGATGTTCGAAAGATCTCCGTTCTGGCCCCGGGAGCGTGTTTCGCGGCGCGTCTTCCGGGTGCGGCACCGCGAAGTGCCGCACGCGTGGTCCGGGCATTCGCGGGTCCGGGCCGGCACAAGGCAGGCCGTCGCTCGTCGCCCCCTGACCCCCGGTGGCGGGCGACGGACCCGCCGGAGCTGTTGGCCGGGTGTGGTGTGGGGAAGCTTCGCATCCGGCCGGCTGCCCGCCGGGGCTCCCACTGCCCAGTGGAGCCCCGGCATCGGCCGCCCCCGGTCATGGGCTGCCCGACCTCCTGGTCGCCGAATCTTCTCCGCGGCGGCCCGGTGAATCGCACACATGTCGATGCGGAAGACGTGGAAGACGCGGAACAGGCGAGGAGAAACCCTATGGCGAGCATCCAGCCGGTCTCCGGCCTGGCGCCGGTGCCCGGCGCCTCGGCCCGGGCCGAGGCGCCCACGGTCCCGGCGCACATGCTGCCCCACCGGACACCCTCCCAGCTCTTGGCGATCGCCCGGCAGGGCCTGGCCGAGGCGGAGCGCACCGGGCCCGACGGTCTGCGGTATGCGACCGCCCATCTGGCCGCCCTGCGCGCGGCCGCCGCGCTGCTCGCCGCCCGCGCCCGTCCCGGAGTGCCGTCCGGCAGCCGCCGGACCAGGGCGACCAGCGTCTGGTCGTTGCTCGTCATGGTCGCGCCGGAGTTCGGCGAGTGGGCGGGCTATTTCGCGCTCGGCGCCGGCAAGCGGGCGGCGGCCGAGGCGGGCATCCCGCACGTGGTGAGCGCCCGCGAGGCCGACGACCTGCTGCGCGCCGCCGAACAGTTCGTCGCGGTCGCGGAGTCCTCCCTGGGGGTGGCCTACCAGCCACCACTGGCCGCATGACCAGCCCGGAGCCGCTGCCGCCGGGGTGAGCCGGGCGGCCTGAGGCCGGAGCCGTTGTCGCCGGGTGAGCCGGGCGGCCTGAGCCAGTGTGGCTGAACCTGCGGGCTGAGTTGCTTGACTGAGTTGCTTGGCTGAGTTGCTTGGCTGAGTCGGTCTGGCGGAGAACCGGGCACCGGGATCGCCGGTCCGGGGTCGCGGGTCACGAGGGGCGTTCGCCGCCGCCTCTCGTGATCCCCGAGGCCGGACCGGCGATGCCTGCGTGCTGGAGTTCCCTGCTCCCAGAGCTGTTGCCTGCCCGGAGAGAGCGCGGGCAGCCCGGGCGGCGCGGTTCGGGTGGGCGGCGCGGTTCGGGCGGGCGGCGCGGTTCGGGCGGTGTGGTTCGGGTGGGCGGCGCGGTTCGGGTGGGCGTGGGAAGGAAGCGGGGCGGCACGGGGAGCAGAGCGGGGCGGCACGATGGCGGGGCACATGATCAGCGGGACGTCCGCGCTGGCCGGACTGGTTCGTACCGCGACCGGTTCGGCGGAGGCGGGAGCCCACCGGATGCTGCCGGTGGTGGCCGAGCTGGGGGAACTGCTGCCCGGCCGAGGGCTGCGCCGCGGGCACACGGTGGCGATCGCGGGATCGCCGCGTGGTGTGGGTGACATGCCGCGTGGTGTGGGTGACATGCCGCGTGGTGTGGGTGGCACGCGGGCGGCTGGGGCCGGGTGCGCGGCGGGCGGGATGTCGCTGATGCTGGCGCTGCTGGTGGAGGCGTCGCGGGCCGGGTCCTGGTGTGCGGTGGTCGGGGTGCCGGGGCTCGGGGTGCTCGCGGCGGCGGAGAGCGGGATCGTGCTGGAACGGCTGGCGCTGGTGCCGGAGCCCGGACCGGACTGGCCGACCGTGGTGGCCGCGCTGATCGACGGGGTGGACGTGGTGGTCGCGGCCGTACCGGGGGAGGTGCCGGCGTCGATCGCGAGCCGGTTGGCGGCGCGGGCGCGGCAGCGGGGGAGTGTGCTGGTGCCGTTCGGGGACTGGGCCGGAGCGGATGTGACCCTTCAGGTGAGCCGGGGGAAGTGGGAAGGGCTCGGGGACGGGCGGGGGAGGCTGCGGCGGCGTGAGGTGACCGTGGTGGCGCGTGGACGCGGGGCGGCGGCCCGGCCCAAGGAGTCGACCATGTGGATGCCGGGGCTGGTTACAAAATCGGATATAGGCGTTATTTCACGAAATAACGACCAGCAGGGAGCGTCGGCAGAACCGACACAGGCAGGGGTGACGCCGACAGGGCTGACGCTGGTGGAGCCCCGTCGGGAGAGTGCCTGATGAGGACCCTTCTGCTCTGGTGCCCCGACTGGCCGGTCACCGCTGCCGAGATCGTGGACGGGGCGTCCTCCGCGCACGCCGTCGCGGTGCTCCATGACAACCGGGTGCTCGCCTGCTCCGAAGCCGCGCGCCGGGAAGGTGTGCGATGGGGGCTGAGGCGGCGGGAAGCGCAGTCCCGTTGTCCGCAACTGATCGTCGTTGAGCATGACCCCGGACGGGATGCGCGGGCCTTCGAACCGGTGGTCGCGGCGGTCGAGGAGGTCGCTGCCGGGGTGGAGGTGATCAGGGCGGGTGCGTGTGCGCTCGCCGCCCGTGGGCCGTCCCGGTACTACGGCGGGGAGGAGCGGGCCGCCGAGCGGATCGTCGAGCACGTTGCGCAGAGCTGCGCGGTGGAGAGCCAGATCGGGATCGCGGACAGCGTGTTCGCGGCCGGGATCGCGGCGCGCGCCGGGCTGATCGTCGCGCCGGGCGGGACGGCGGCCTTTCTCGCCGGGGAACCGATCGAGGCCCTCGGGCGGCCCGAGCTGACCGATCTGCTGTGGCGGCTCGGGCTGAAGACGCTGGGGGAGTTCGCCGCGCTGCCGCCCGGGGACGTGCTGACCAGATTCGGTCTCGAGGGTGCCCTGGCCCACCGGCTCGCGCGGGGTGAGGACCACCGGCCGCTCGCGGTGCGGCAGCCGCCCCCGGACCTGGCCGTCACGGAGACCTATGACGAACCTCTGGCCCGAGTGGACACAGCCGCGTTCGCCGGGCGGATCCTGGCCGAGCAGCTGCACGACCGGCTGACTGCGTACGGTCTGGCCTGTACCCGGCTGGGCATCGAGGCGGTGACCGAGGACGGTCAGGAGCTGCACCGGGTGTGGCGGCACGACGGGCTGCTCGGCGCGGCCGCGATCGCCGAGCGGGTGCGCTGGCAGCTGGACGGCTGGCTGACCGGGGCCCGGCGCGGCACCGCGGTCCGGCCGACCGCCGGGCTGGTCCGGCTGAGCCTGATCCCGGACGGGATCCTCGCCCACGTGGGGCTGCAACCGGGGCTCTGGGGTGACGCGGGCGCCGAACGGGACCGCGCGCACCGGGCGTTCAGCCGGGTGCAGGGCCTGCTCGGGCCGGAGTCGGTGGTCACGCCGGTGCTCGACGGCGGCCGGTCCGCCGATGATCAGGTTCGCTTGGTGCCGTGGGGCGACGAGCGGTCGCCGCGTCGTCCGGCCGCGCCGCGAGCGGCACCGGTCCCGGGGGTGGAGAGCGTTCCGATCCTGGGTCAGGAGACCGATTTTGCCCATCTCAGAGAGCAGTCGGCGCGGCCGGAGCTCTCGAACCGGCAGACCACCCGGCGGTCCGGCCGGCCCCCGATGCGGCAGCCGCCCTGGCCCGGCCGTCTCCCCGCGCCGTCTCCCTCGGTGGTGTTCCCGGAGCCTCGGCCCGCGGTGGTCTACGACGAGACCGGGCTCCCGGTCGGGGTCAGCGCCCGGCTCGAGGTCACCGGCGTCCCCACCAGCCTGGCCGTGGACCGTGCGGCCCCGGTCCCGATCACCGGATGGGCCGGTCCATGGCCGCTCGACGAGCGCTGGTGGGCCCCGGAGGAGTCCCGCCGCCGGGTCCGGTTCCAGATGACCCTGGCCGACGGCCGGGCGCTGCTGCTCTCCCTCTCCGCGGGCCGCTGGTCGGTGGAGGCGCTCTATGACTGAGGGGATTCTCCGATGAGCTTCCACAACCCGGAGAGGTCCTGGGCCGAGATGGAGGGCACGCTCTCCGGGCGGCGGAGCGCCGCCCGGAAGGCCCGTGACCTCTGGGGCGAGCCCGGGCCGGACGCCGTCGCCGACCCGCTCGCGGTCGACGGGGACGGGGGTGACTCGCCGGCCTGGACCCGGAAGCGGGAGCCGTACCGGCGGGCGCCGGGGCTGGTGCGTGCGGAGTCCGGCACCGACTACGCGGAGCTGCACTGCCATACGAACTTCAGTTTCCTGGACGGGGCCAGCCACCCCGAGGAACTGGCCGAGGAGGCGGCCCGGCTCGGCCTGACCGGACTGGCGGTGACCGATCACGACGGGTTCTACGGGGTTGTCCGCTTCTCACAGTCGGCCCGTGAGCTGGGAGTGCGTACGATATTCGGATCGGAGCTCTCCCTCGGCCTTTCCAGGCCGCAGAACGGTGAGCCGGACCCGGAGGGGTCTCATCTGCTGGCCCTCGCGCACGGCCACGAGGGGTACGCGCGACTGGCCCGGGTGATCTCGGAGGGGCAGCTGGCCGGTGGGGAGAAGGGGCGCCCGGAGTACGGCGGACTGGAAGCGATCGCCGAGACGCTCCGGGATCACGTGCTGGTGCTGACCGGGTGCCGCAAGGGGACCGTCCCGCTCGCCCTGGCCACCCGGGGTGTCGAGGGCGCGGCGGATGAACTGGACCGGCTCGTGGACCTCTTCGGCGCGCCGAACGTGGCCGTCGAGCTGACCGATCACGGCGATCCGTACGACGAGGACCGGAACGACGTCCTGTACGCGCTGGCCCGCGCCCGCAGGCTGGAGGTGGTGGCGACCGGGAACGTTCACTACGCGACCCCGTCCCGCCGCCGGCTCGCCACCGCGCTCGCCGCCGTCCGGGCCCGGCGCAGCCTGGACGAGATGGACGGCTGGCTGCCCGCGGCGGGCGTCGCCCACCTGCGCGGCGGCGACGAGATGGCCCGGCGGTTCGCGGCGTACCCGGGCGCGGTGGCGAACGCCGCGATGTACGCCGACGATCTCGCGTTCGACCTGGATCTGGTCGCGCCCCGGCTGCCGGACTACCCGGTTCCCGACGGGCACACCGAGATGAGCTGGCTGCGCGAGCTGACCCGGGAGGGCGCCCGGCAGCGGTACGGCGAGCACCACCCGCGGGCGTACCGGCAACTGGAGTACGAGCTCCGGATGATCGAGGAGCTCGGCTTCCCCGGTTACTTCCTGGTCGTCTACGACATCGTCCGGTTCTGCCGGGACAACGACATCTACTGCCAGGGCCGGGGCTCGGCGGCGAACTCGGCGGTCTGCTACGCGCTCTTCATCACCAACGTGGACGCGGTCGAGCACCGGCTGCTCTTCGAGCGGTTCCTCGCCCCGGAGCGGGACGGGCCGCCCGACATCGACGTGGACATCGAGTCGGACCGGCGGGAGGAGGTGATCCAGCACGTCTACGCGAAGTACGGGCGGGAGCACACCGCGCAGGTCGCGAACGTGATCTCGTACCGCCCCCGGTCGGCGGTGCGGGACATGGCCCGGGCGTTCGGCTTCTCGGCCGGGCAGCAGGACGCGTGGAGCAGGCAGATCGACCGGTGGGGCGACGTGGCCACCGCCGACGCGGACATCCCGCAGCGGGTGGTCGACTTCGCGAACGAGGTGCAGGGCTTCCCCCGGCACCTGGGCATCCACTCCGGCGGCATGGTGATCTGCGACCGGCCGATCATCGAGGTCTGCCCGGTGGAGTGGGGGCGGATGCCGGGACGGACCGTGCTCCAGTGGGACAAGGACGACTGTGCCGCCGTCGACCTGGTCAAGTTCGACCTGCTCGGCCTCGGGATGCTCTCGGCGCTGCACTACGCGTACGACATGATCGACGACGAGCTGGACATCGGGACGATGCGGCTCGACGACCCCGAGGTCTACGCGATGCTCTGCCGGGCCGACTCGGTCGGGGTGTTCCAGGTGGAGAGCCGGGCCCAGATGGCCACGCTGCCCCGGCTCAAGCCCCGTGAGTTCTACGACCTGGTGATCGAGGTGGCGCTGATCCGGCCGGGTCCGATCCAGGGCGGGTCGGTCCACCCGTACATCAGACGGAAGAACGGCCTGGAGCCGCCCCGCGTGCCGCACCCGCTGATGGAGAACGCGCTGGCCAAGACGCTGGGGGTGCCGCTCTTCCAGGAGCAGCTGATGCAGCTCGCGATCGACGTGGCCGGCTTCGACCCGTCCGAGGCCGATCAGCTGCGGCGGGCGATGGGCTCGAAGCGGTCGGTGCAGCGGATGGAGAAGATCAGAATCAGACTGTACGAGGGGATGGCCGGCAACGGGATCACCGGCGAACTGGCCGACGACCTGTTCCACAAGCTCTCCGCGTTCGCCAGCTACGGCTTCCCGGAGAGCCACGCGATGAGCTTCGCCTACCTGGTCTACGCGAGCGCCTGGCTGAAGCGGTACCACCCGGCGGCGTTCTGCGCGGCACTGCTCAACGCCCAGCCGATGGGCTTCTACTCGCCGCAGACCCTGGTCGACGACGCGCGGCGGCACGGTGTCGAGGTGCGCCGCCCGGACATCAACCGCAGCGACGCCGCCGCGATCCTGGAGACGGCGCCGTCGACCCGCCGGTCGAGCGAGCCGGGGGAGCCGCCGCAGGCGTGGGGACTCGGCGGCCCGGCGGTCCGGCAGGGCCTCGCCCGGGTACGCACGATCGGCGACGACCTGGCCGCCACGATCGAGAGGGAACGCCGCGAGCATGGCCCCTATCGGTCGATGACGGATCTCGCGAGGCGGACCGGGTGCACCACCGCCCACCTGGAGGCGCTCGCCACCGCCGACGCGTTCGCCGGGTTCGGGCTCTCCCGGCGGGAGGCGCTCTGGGCGGCGGGTGCGGCCGCCCGGGACCGGCCGGACCGGCTGCCCGGCACGGTGACCGGTACCGAGGCCCCGATGCTGCCCGGAATGAGCGAGGTGGACGAACTGGTCGCGGACGTCTGGGCGACCGGGCTCTCGCCGGAGACACACCCGGCCCGGTTCCTCCGCGAGCAGCTGACCGCGGCCGGGGCGCTGCCGATCGCGTCGCTGCCCGAGGTGCCGGCCGGCACCCGGATCCGGGTCGGCGGGATCGTCACCCACCGGCAGCGGCCGGCCACCGCGGGCGGGGTGACCTTCGTGAACCTGGAGGACGAGACCGGGATGCTGAACGTGACCTGCTCACCGGGGCTGTGGACGCGGTACCGGCGGGTGGCCCGGACCAGTACCGCGCTGCTGATCCGGGGCACGCTGGAGAAGGTGGAGGGGGTGGTGAACCTGGTCGCCGACCGGCTGGAGGCGATCACGCCGCCGGTCACGCCTCGCTCCCGAGATTTCCGATAAAATCCGAAATATGGCCTTGAAAATCGCAATGGCCGTGGCGGCGATCATGGCGGTCCAGCCCGCACCGGTCGCCACCTCGACATTGCGCCTGATGTACGAGGACGGCTCGGGCGGTCCCGTGACGGTCGCGCTGACCTGCGATCCGGCCGGCGGCGGGCATCCCCGGGCGGCCGAGGCCTGCGCGGCCCTCGCCGTGGTCGGCGCGGACCCGGGGCGCCTCTCGCCCGGGGACACGTACTGCTACCTGGTCTTCCGGCCGGTCACCGCGCAGGTCACCGGGGTGTGGCGGGGGCGGAGTGTGACGTGGCGGCACACGTACGGCAATGATTGCGAGCTCGCGCGGGCGACCGGCGTCCTGTTCGAGTTCTGAGGGCCGCCGACCGATACCCTGCGGGGGTGGACACCGCACTCGCACGTACCGGAAAGCCGGCGACCACCGCGCGTACCGCGGCGGTCTGGGCCGTACTGCGCCGGGAGCTGGACCGGCACGCCGGCCGGGAGCTGACCGTCCTCGACGTCGGCGGCGGGACCGGTGGATTCGCCGTGCCGCTCGCCGAGGCCGGGCACCGGGTCACCGTGGTCGACGCCAGCCCGGACGCGCTCGCCGCGCTGACCCGGCGGGCCGCCGACGCCGGGGTGGCCGACCGGGTCACCGCCGTGCAGGGCGACGGGGACGCCCTGGCCACCCTGGTCGAGCCGGCCGCCGCCGACCTGATCCTCTGCCATGCCGTCCTCGAGGTGGTCGACGACCCGTCCCGGGTGGCCGCCGCGATCGCCACCGCGCTGCGCCCGGGCGGCGCACTCAGCCTGCTCGTCGCCGGCCGCGCCGCCGCGGTGCTCAACCGGGCCGTGAACGGTCACCTGGCCGCCGCGTCCGCCCTGGTCACCGACCCGGAGGGGCGTTCCGGCCCGCGTGACACGCTGCGCCGCCGGTACGACGCGGAGACGGCCGCCGGGCTGCTCGCCGCCGCCGGGCTGACGGTCGAGGAGGTGCACGGCGTCCGGGTGGTCGCCGACCTGCTGCCGGCCACGGTGCTGGAGGAGGACCCGCAGGCGGTGCTGGACCTGGAGCTGGCGCTGAGCGCGCACCCGCCGTTCCGGGACATCGCCTCCCAGCTGCACCTCTTCGCCCGCCGCTCCTGACCCATGGGGGATCCTCCGATAGCTCCCGTGCCCGACGACGGACTGCATCCGGACGCGCTCCGGATGATCACGCCCGCCTACGGCGCCGGGTCGCTCGCGGACCTGCTGCCCAGCGTCTGCGCGGTCCTCGGGGTGCCCGGTGCGGACGACGTCCTCGGGCTCCGGGAGCGGCTGGACGGGGTGGACCGGATCGGCGTGCTGCTGGTGGACGGGATGGGGGCGTATCAGCTGCCGCTGATGGCGCCGTACGCCCCGGTCCTCGCCGATCTGGCCGCGGGCGGGCGCGGTCACGCCGGGACGCTGACCGCGGGATTCCCCTCCACCACCCCGGTCAGCCTGGTCACCCTCGGCACCGGGGCGCCGCCCGGCGCGCACGGCATCCTCGGCTTCACCGTCCGCCGCCCGGACGGCCGCCCGCTCACCCACATCGCCTGGACCGACGACCCGGACCCGGCGCAGTGGCAGCCGGTGCCGACCCGGATGGAAAGAGCAACGGCCTCCGGGGTACGCGTCACCGTGGTCAGCCGTCCCCAGTTCGAGGGCACCGGATTGAGCCTCGCCGCGAACCGTGGCGGCGTGTACCGGGGCGCCGCCGATGGGGACGCCGTCGCCGAGGGGATGCTGACCGCGCTGCGTGAGAGCGGCCCGGCGCTCGTCTACGGCTACCACCCCGACCTGGACCATTGCGGTCACGAGGACGGGATCTGCTCGCCGGCCTGGCGGGCGGCGGCCCGCGGCGTCGACCGGCTGCTCGACCGCCTGGTGCACGGGCTGCCGCCGGCCGCCGCGCTGCTGGTCGTCGCGGATCACGGCCAGCTCAACGTGCCGGCCGCCGGGCGCTACGACACCGCGACCCGCCCCGAGCTGCGTGCCGGCCTGACCGGGGTGACCGGCGAGCCCCGGGTCCGCTACCTGTACTGCGCCGACGGGGCCCTCGACGACGTGCGCGCCACCTGGCGGGGCGTCCTCGGCGACGACGCGTGGGTGCTGACCCGGGACGAGGCGGTCGCCGAGGGCTGGTTCGGCCCGGTGCCGCCCGGGCACGCGGGTCGCATCGGTGACCTGGTGGTCGTCTGCCGCAACCGGACGGTGGCCCTCGCCTCGGACCGGGAGCCGGGCAAGGTGGGCCGGTTGATCGCGTATCACGGCTCCCTCACCGCGGCCGAGATGACCGTTCCGCTGCTGATCGCCCGATGATGTCCGTCGATGAAATCGGTCGGCGGCCCGCTCCGGCGCCGGAACGTATCCGGGCAGGTCACCACCGGTTATCTGCCGAGTTACCCGGTCTTTTCGGACGAATCGATCTTCCGGGGGCCGAAAATCACCCGCACTCGGCGGTCGTCCCGCTTTCCGACCCGGCTACCCCCTCGTAAACTTGCGTGATAAGGCAGCCGACGGCTGCCCCGACCCCACGTGGGGCCGGACATGCGCCCGGGGAGGAATGCCGTGCCGCTCTCGGAGCACGAGCAGCGGCTGTTCGATCAGATCGAGCGGTCGCTTGCCGAGGACCCCAAGTTCGCCTCGGCTGTGCGGGCCAGCGACCCGCGTTTCCACGCACGGCGCCGGCTCATCATCGCCGCGTTCGTGATCGTCCTTGGTCTCTGCCTAGTCGTCTTCGGAACGGTCGCCAGCAACACCCTGCTCGGCGTCTCCGGTTTCGTGGTCATGCTGGGCGCGGCCGCTTTCGCGATGCAGTCGCGACGGCGGGGCCAGGCCCCCGACCTGAAGGTGGTCGGCGGTACGGCGACACGGCGCACACGGCAGGGCCGCCGCGGCGGCCTCATCGACCGGCTCGAGGACCGGTGGCGGCAGCGCCCGGAGGGGCACCGCTGACCGGCTGACGGCCGGACTTCACCACGACTGACGGCGGCCTTCCGGGCCGCCGTCGGTGGTTCCCCCCTGCCTCCCCGAGCACTCCTCGAGCACACCCCGAGCAACGACTCCCCGCGACCACCCACCCCACACGCCGCGCTTCGCAGAGGCGACCACCGCACACGTCCGGGCGCCGCCGGCGATTGCTGTACACGGTTCAGGCGCCGCGGACGACCACCGCACACGGTCCAGGACCCCGGTTGGGAGTCGGTGGCTGGCGCGTGGGGGTGTGTGGGGAGGGGTGAGGCACCCCTGGGCACCAGCCGGGAGGTGGGGCTGGGGCTCAGGGGTGGGTGGGGTCAGCGGGAGGACTTCAGGAGGCGGCGGGGGCTGAAACGGGTGGTGTGGTCGCGGAGGCGGGAAGCGGCCTCGACCGTGCGGGTGGATGCCTCGCTCAGCGCCAGCCGCCAGCTCAGGAAGACCGAGGGGGGCAGGAACGTCGCGCGGAAGCGAGCCCGGGGCGTGGCCGAGTGGGAGATGCCGGAGCGGAGCCGGGTGAGCGCGGTGGTCAGCTCGGCGCCCTGGAGGGGCTGGCGGGCGTACCGGGCGCGCTCCTCGGCGGTGCCGAGCAGGGTGGCGGCCTCGGCCGGGTCGCCGGTGAGGACCGCATCCCGGATCAGGCGCTGGGCCGTGTGGCGCGGGGTCTCCGTCGGGTCGACCGGGACGCGGAAGTCGATCATCGTGTCGATGAGTTCGTCCCACGCCGCGTGGGCGTCGGCCCGGGCGCGGCCCTCCTCGGTGGTCACCACGATGTCGGTGATGGTGTCCCCGGTGCCCTCGACGGTCGCCTGGACCGGCGGTGGGCCGGTGGTGACCGCGTGCCGGCGGCGGCGCAGCAGGATCCGGCGGACTGCCGGGACCAGCAGCAACGCGACGAGCAGGGTGACCAGGACGGCGATCGGCAGCGCGTTCGAGGAACCGGCGGCCGGGGTCAGCGCGTCGCTGGTGCCGGAGTCGGTGCCGTCGTTGGAGCGGTCCGGGCGGTCGGCGGCACCCGCCGCGGCGGATGAGGTCGCGCCGGGGGCGGCCGCGCCGGTCGAGGCCGAGGCGGCCGGCTCCGGGCTGTCCGTGTCGGGTGCCCACGCCGAGCGGGCGGAACCGGACACGTTGGCCGCGGGTGTCGCGTCGAACGGCACCCACCCGAAGCCCTGGAAGTAGACCTCGGTCCAGGCGTGCGCGTTCCGGTTGGTGATCACGTACGTGTCGGTGTCCTCGGGCGTACCCCGGGTGAAGCCGAACGCGACCCGGGCCGGGATGCCCGCCGCCCGCACCATCCACGCCATCGCCGCGGCGTACTGCTGGCAGTAGCCCTCCTTCTTCTCCAGGAAGGCGGCGATGTCCGAGGCGTTACCCGCGGCCTGGGTGGTGAGGCTGTACGTGAACCCGTTGTCGCGGGAGAACGAGTCGTAGATTGCCCGTACCCGGTCGTAGTCGTTGTCCTTGCCCTTGATCAGCTTCTGCACCTTGCCGTCGACCGCCTCGTCCGGCGGGACCTTGGTGAAGTTCTGCCGGATCAGATCGTTCTCGGCCAGCGTCGGGGCGTTCCGCAGCTGGCTCGCGGTGTACTTCGGGCGCAGGTAGTCGATCGAGTACTTCTGCTCGCTGGTGGTCGACCGGCCGGAGAAGAGCACCTGCTGACTGGAGTCGTACGCCCAGCTGCCGGTGATCCCGTTGATCCCCACCAGGTACGAGTAGATCGGGGCGATGTTCTGCCGCAGCCCGTCGGTCACCTCGATCTCCGCGTGGTACCGGTCGAACGAGGAGGCCTGGTTGGTGGACTGGTCTGCCTGCGGATCGGGGAGGCTGCCCCGGCTGAGGGCGCTCCCGGTCGGCGACTGGTTCGAGAAGCCCGCGTCGGTGAGCGTGTCGGCCACCCCGAAGCGCAGGTAGAACGGGTCCGGTTCGTTCGTGGTCACCTTGAGCAGGTTGACCGTGTTGGTCTGCTGGAGCTGCCCGCTCAGCGATGCGAACAGGTTGATCCGGCCGCCGCCGGAGCCCAGCCCGTTGCCCACGCCGGTGCCGCTCTGGGTGATCCGGGAGAGCAGCCCGCCGCTCACCGTCGGCACCGCCAGCGGCAGCAGCACCGCGACCACCACGCCGGCCACGCCGAGCCGGCGGCCCGCCGCGGCGAGCGGCGAGGGCTCCCAGACGTCCACGTCGCGGCCGTCGCCGGTGAAGCGGCGGCCGAACCGGCGTACCCGGTCGACGTTGTCCGCGACCAGCAGCCAGAGGTAGCCGACCGCGGCGATGATGAACGGGGCCACCGGGACGCTGTCCAGGTAGACCGCGACCGGGATGGAGTAGATCGCCAGCATCGGCAGGCCGGCCAGCGCGGGACGGCGGAACACCGCGGTGAGCAGGTCCACCACGATCGCGACCAGGCCGATGCCGAGCACCGCGACGAAGAGCAGGCCGTCCCGGTCCGGCACCGGTACGCCGTACGACCGGGTGTCCTCCCCGGCCTGCTGGACGAGGTCGGCGAAGTGCGCGAGCGTACCCGGCGTCGGGATCAGTACCTCGCCGCCGTTCGGATAGATCCAGGTGAGCGTGACCAGCAGGGCCACCACCATGCCGATCGCCTGTGCCCAGGTGGGGAACCGGAGCGATCGGGTGGCCACCGCGCTGCCGGCGATCATGAGGACCACCAGCGTGGTCTGCAGCAGCCAGGTCCAGGTGTCGAAGATCGCGGAGAGGGGCGCCGAGGCGAGCAGGGTGGCGATCGCCGCGACCATCCCGAGGCGGCGCCGGCCGGTCATCGGTTCACCCCGCTCACGGTCTCGGCCATGGTGGCCCGATAGGCGTACCCCTGGGAACCGCGCCCCACGGTCGGCCAGATGGCCGTCAGGGTGTCACCGTGGGTGACCGGCACCGACCGCCAGCCGCTGCGCACCAGGGCCAGCGAGGCGGCCGCGTGCTCGCGGTCCGACTCCTGCCGGTCGCCGCTGGTCATCGGGGTCCAGGTGGCGCTGTCGACGGCGAAGCCGATGCAGCTCGCGCCGTTGCCGCGCAGCCCGCCGAGCAGCTGCGCCTCGGCGACCGTGAGCGAGCCGAAGAGCCCGATCACCAGCCCGCCGTCGGAGCGGCGCCGGACGTACTCGACCAGCGCCGCGATGTCACCGCCGGAGACCGGCTTCACGTCCGCCAGGGCATCCATGATCAGTCCTTCGCCGCCCGCCTCGCTCGCGTCGATGTCCTCACCGGAGCCGGTGACCAGGCGCAGTTTGTAGCCCGAGGAGCGCAGGTGCATCGCGATGCTGGCGGCCGCCGAGACGGCCCACTCGAAGCTGGCCGTCGGGCCCTCGCCGCGGTGCGCGGCCGCCCGGGTGTCCAGCACGACGGTGGCCCGGCTCTCCCAGGGCTGCTCCTCGCGGCGGACCATCAGCTCGCCGGTCCGCGCGGTGGACCGCCAGTGCACCCGCCGCAGGTCGTCGCCGCGCCGGTACTCCCGGGTCGCCGCGTCGTCCTCGCCGTGCACGGCCACCGAGCGGGCCCGGCTGTCCCCGGCACCCGCGTACTCCCCGGCCAGCCGGACCCGGGGCAGCGCGACCACCTGCGGGATCACGGTCAGCTGGTCCACGCTGGGGAACGACCGGGTCAGCTCGCAGAGCCCGAACGGGTCGGTCAGCCGGACGACGAGCGGGCCGATCGGGTACCGCCCGCGGACGTCGGCGCGCACCGTGTACGCCACCGAGCTGGCCTGATGCGCGCCGAGGCGCTCCAGGACGACCCGGGGGCGGGAGCCGAGAGCGTACGGCAGGCGGTCCTCCAGCAGCATCGTCCCGGTGGGGAGCCGGGACATGTTCTGCAGCCGCAGGATGATCCGTGCGCTGGAACCGACCGGGGCACGGGACGGCTCCAGCGACCGGGTGCAGGCCAGCCTGTACCGGCTCCGGCCGACGTACCAGGCGGCCATCAGCGGCAGCACGGCGAGCAGGACGGCCACCCGCAGCAGGTCACGCTCGCCGAGGATGAGCGCCGAGATCGCGGCGGCGACGGCCGCGGCCAGGAACGAGCGGCCGCGCGTGGTGAGACCCCGCAGCGCCTCCCGCATGCTCACCGCCCCCGGGACTCGTACGGCGCGCGGCCGTCCCGGGTGTCGTAGGGGTTGCGACTCGCGTGCGGCAGCGGCAGCCGGTGCACGATCTCCGAGACGATGGTGTCCGTGGTCCGGCGGTTGAGCTGCGCGTCCGGCGTCGGGATGATGCGGTGCGCGAGGACCGGCACGGCGAGCGCCTGAAGATCGTCGGGGAGGACGTAGTCGCGTCCCTCCAGGGCCGCGACCGCCTTGGCCGTACGCAGCAGCTGCAGCGTGGACCGGGGCGACGCGCCCAGCCGGATCTCCGGAGCCTCGCGGGTCGCGGTGACCAGGGCGATCGCGTACTGCTGGACGGCCTCGGCGGCGTGCACGTCCCGGGCGGTGGCGATCAGCCGGCGGACCATCGCGGCGTCGGCCACCGCGCGCAGGTCGTTCAGCGGGTCGTGGTCGCCGTGGCCGCTGAGCATGGCGAGCTCGGCGCGCGGGTCCGGGTAGCCCATCGCGATCCGGGCGGTGAACCGGTCGCGCTGCGCCTCGGGCAGCGGGTAGGTCCCCTCCATCTCGATCGGGTTCTGCGTCGCCACCACCATGAAGGGCGCCTGCAGCTCGTACGTCGTGCCGTCGACGGTGACCTGCCGCTCCTCCATGCACTCCAGGAGCGCGGACTGGGTCTTCGGCGAGGCCCGGTTGATCTCGTCGCCGACCACCAGGTTGGCGAAGACGGCGCCCGGCTTGAACTCGAAGTCCCGGGTCTCCTGGTTGTAGACGCTCACACCGGTGACATCGCTCGGCAACAGGTCGGGGGTGAACTGGATGCGGCGGACCGAGCAGTCGATCGATCGGGCCAGCGCCTTGGCGAGCTTCGTCTTGCCGACGCCCGGCACGTCCTCGATCAGCAGGTGCCCCTCCGCCAGCAGCACCGCGAGCGCCAGGCGCACCGTCGCGCTCTTGCCCTCGATGACCTGCTCGATGTTGGCCATGATGGCCTGCGTCGCCGAGAGGAACTCGGCGCTGGTCAGGGGTCCGGCTGGTTCGCCCCAGGTCGGCGTTGTCACGGGCCTCCTCCAAGTCGTGTCTACCCCTGGTGACGGATCACGCACCGTCAGGGGACCGAAGGTTGCGGGCGCCCAGCGGTCCGTGGGCCTCCGGCGCTCGCCGCCCGTCCTGACAGGTTATCCCTGAGCGTGCACCCCTCCGAAAGCCCGGATCAATGCTCTCTTCCCGGGAAACCGAACGAATGTGGTCCATCTACCCAGGGTGATCGGCCTGCCGGGTATACCGGTCGCCGTCCGTGACGGAGGGCGGGTATCATGGCGGCCATGGCTCGGTCTGTGCTGCTTCTTAGCCAGCCGTGCTGACCTGACGGCCAGCACGGCAACCCCTCCTGCGTGAGGGGCTTTTTTATGCCCTCCTCCAGGGTTCGAGCTTCGTGGTTCTAGACGAGATGGTGAAGACGATGAGCGAGACCGAGACCCCGCCGTTCCGCTACAACGCCGGGCTGGCCGGCGAGATCGAGCTGCGCTGGCAGGCGTACTGGCAGGAGCACGGCACCTTCCACGCGCCGAACCCGGTCGGTGAGCTGGCCGACCCGTCGCACCCGCGCGCCGGCGCTCCCAAGCTGCACGTCCAGGACATGTTCCCGTACCCGTCCGGCGCCGGCCTGCACGTCGGGCACCCGCTGGGCTACATCGGCACCGACTGTTACACCCGGTACCAGCGGATGGCCGGCTTCAACGTGCTGCACCCGATGGGCTTCGACGCGTTCGGCCTGCCCGCCGAGCAGTACGCGGTGCAGACCGGCACCCACCCCGCGGTGACCACGGCCGCGAACGTGGAGCGGTACAAGCAGCAGCTGCGGCGCCTGGGCCTGGCCTACGACGACCGGCGCTCCTTCTCCACCACCGACCCGGAGTACTACCGCTGGACCCAGTGGATCTTCCTGCAGGTCTTCAACTCCTGGTTCGACCCGTCGGTGGGTAGGGCCCGGCCGGTCAGCGAGCTGATCGCCTCCTTCGAGGCGGGTGAGCGCGGCGCGGAGTGGGCGAGCCTGTCACCCGCCGAGCGGCGTAAGGTCATCGACGACCACCGTCTGGCGTACGTCAGTGAGGCGCCGGTCAACTGGTGCCCCGGTCTGGGCACCGTGCTGGCGAACGAGGAGGTCACCCCGGACGGTCGCTCCGAGCGCGGCAACTTCCCGGTCTTCCAGCGCAGCCTGAAACAGTGGATGATGCGGATCACCGCGTACGGTGACCGGCTGGTCGAGGATCTGGACACTCTGGACTGGCCGGAGCCGGTCAAGCTGATGCAGCGCAACTGGATCGGCCGCTCGCAGGGTGCGCACGTCGACTTCACCGTCGGCGCGGACACGATCACCGTGTTCACCACCCGCCCCGACACGCTGTTCGGCGCCACCTACATGGTCCTGGCGCCCGAGCACGAGCTGGTCGCCACCCTGATCCCGGCCGCCTGGCCCGCGGGGACGAAGGATGTCTGGACCGGCGGGAAGGCCACCCCGGCCGAGGCGGTCGCCGCCTACCAGGCCGAGGCCGCCGCGAAGACCGAGGAGGAGCGGACCGCCGACGGGAAGACCAAGACGGGCGTCTTCACCGGTGCCTACGCGACCAACCCGGTCAACGGTGCGAGCGTCCCGGTCTTCATCGCGGACTACGTACTGGCCGGGTACGGGACCGGCGCGATTATGGCGGTGCCCGCGCACGACGAGCGCGACTTCGACTTCGCGACCGCTTTTGATCTGCCGGTGATCCGTACCGTTGAAACGCCTGAAGGGTTTGAAGGAGCTTTCACCGGCGACGGCACGGTGATCAACTCTGGTTTCCTGAACGGTCGGGACAAGACCGCCGCGAAGGCGGCGATGATCGCCTGGCTGGAGGAGCAGGGAACCGGCCGGGGCGCGACCACCTACCGGCTGCGGGACTGGCTGTTCAGCCGCCAGCGCTACTGGGGCGAGCCCTTCCCGATCGTGTACGACGAGACCGGCCTGCCGATCGCGCTGCCCGAGTCGATGCTGCCGGTCGAACTGCCCGATGTGGACGACTTCTCGCCGCGCACCTTCGACGCGGACGACGCGGACAGCGAGCCGGAGACCCCGCTGTCCCGCAAGAAGGACTGGGTACAGGTCGAGCTGGACCTGGGCGACGGGCCGAAGACGTACACCCGCGAGACCAACACCATGCCGCAGTGGGCCGGCTCCTGCTGGTACGAGCTGCGCTACCTGGACCCGCACAACGAGAAGGCCCTGGTCGACGCGGCCAACGAGGCCTACTGGATGGGCCCTCGCAAGGACGGCGACTGCGGCGGCGTCGACCTGTACGTCGGCGGCGTCGAGCACGCCGTGCTGCACCTGCTGTACGCCCGCTTCTGGCACAAGGTCCTGTTCGACCTGGGCCACGTCTCGTCCTTCGAGCCGTTCCGGAAGCTGTTCAACCAGGGCTACATCCAGGCGTACGCGTTCCGGGACGCCCGCGGCGTGATCGTGCCGGCCGAGGAGGTCGTCGAGCGCGACGGCAAGTGGTTCTACGGCGACCAGCAGGTCAACCGCGAGTACGGCAAGATGGGCAAGTCGCTGAAGAACGTGGTGACCCCCGACGAGATGTGCGACCAGTACGGCGCCGACACGTTCCGGGTCTACGAGATGGCGATGGGCCCGCTGGACGTCTCCCGCCCCTGGGAGACCCGCGCGGTGATCGGCTCGCAGCGCTTCCTGCAGCGGGCCTGGCGCCTGGTGGTCGACGAGGAGACCGGCGCGAACCGGGTCACCGACGAGCCGCTGGACCCGAAGTCCCGCAAGGTGCTGCACCGGGTCATCGCCGGTGTCCGTGAGGACATGGACGAGCTGCGCTTCAACACCGCGATCGCCAAGCTGATCGAGCTGACCAACACGCTGACCCCGCTGCCGGTGGTGTCCCGCGAGGCGGTCGAGCCGCTGGTGCTGATGATGTCCCCGTTCGCCCCGCACATGGCCGAGGAGCTGTGGGGCAGGCTGGGCCACCAGGGCACGCTGGCCTACGCGGACTTCCCGGTGGCCGATCCGGCCCAGCTGGTCGCCGACTCGGTCACGTACCCGGTGCAGATCAACGGCAAGGTTCGCGCCAAGGTCGAGGTCACCCCGGACACCCCGGAGGAGGAGGTGCGCGCCGCCGCACTGGCCGCCGTCGCCGAGTCGCTGGGGGACCGTACCCCGAAGAAGGTCATCGTGGTGAAGGGCCGCCTGGTCAGCGTCGTCGTCTGACGTGCCGCCGCTGACCGTCCGGGCCCTCAACCGGGCCACCCTCGCGCGCCAGATGCTCCTGGCGCGCGAGGCGGTTCCGGTCGTCGAGGCGGTCCGCCGCCTGGTCGGGCTCCAGGCCCAAGCACCGGCTTCGCCGTTCCTGTCCCTCTGGTGCCGGGTCGCGCACTTCGATGCCGCCGCGCTGCGTGGGTCCTTTTTTGATCGTACGGTCGTCCGCGGCACCCTGATGCGGATCACGCTGCACGCGGCGCTCGCCGGGGACTACCCGGACCTTCACGCTGCCGTCCTCCGGATCCTGCGGGCCGCACGGCTGGGCGATCGCCGGTTCACCGCCGCCGGCCTCTCGATCGAGGAGGCGGACGCCTTCCTCCCGGTGCTGCTTGAATTCACGGCGGTGCCGCGTACCGGTCCGGAGATCGAGGCGATGATCGCGTCGCACTTCGGCGGGGAGCGCAAGGGGTTGTGGTGGGCTCTGCGCACGTATGCCCCGGTGCTGCGGGCGCCCGACGACAGCCCATGGTGCTTCGGCCCGGCGTCCTCCTTCCAGTCCGGTCTCCCGGCGTCCTCATTTCACTCCGGTCTCCCGGCGTCCTCTCTTCACTCCGGTCTCCCGGCGTCCGGTACTGATCGGGATTCCGCTACGCGTGCTCTGGTCCGGCGGTATCTCGCCGCCTACGGTCCGGCCACCATCGCCGACATCGCCCGGTTCACCCTGTTGCCGCGTGCGGTGCTGCGGGCCGCCGTCGCCGCCGATCTCCGCTCCGCGGACGTGATCGAGCTGTCCGCGGGTCTCTACGACGTACCCGGCGCGCCGCTCCCCGACGAGGACACGCCCGCTCCGCCGCGCCTGCTCCCGATGTGGGACAACGTGCTGCTGGCCCACGCCGACCAGGCCCGGTTCACGACGCCCGAGCACCGGAAGGCCTTCGCCCGGGTGAACGGCGACGTGCTGCCCACCCTGCTGGTCGACGGCCGGGTCGCGGGCGTCTGGCGCGCCACCCCCGAGGGCATCGAGGCGACCGCCTTCCATCCGCTCAGCCGCGCCGACTGGGCGGGCCTGTCCGCGGAGGCGGCGGCCCTGACGGCGTTCCTCGCCCCGATCGACCCGCTGCCGTTCGCCCGCCACGCCCACTGGTTCACCAAGCCCCTCCCCGCCGCCGAGATCCGCCTGCTCCCCCGCTGACCCACTCGTTCCCGCCGTTCCCCCGCGACCCGCCCGCTTCCACTCGTTCCCGCCGTTTCCCGGCTGACCCGCCCGTCCCCGCTCTCAGCTGGCGGTGCGCCCTTTGGCTGGTACTGAGGGGTGTCTCGGAGCGGTCGAGGCACCCGTACCCCTGGGCGCCAGCCCGGGTTGAGTGGCTGGTGGTGACGGGTGTGTGGGCAGGGACGAGGCACCCCTGGGCGCCAGCCGCTGTCGGAGAGGGTGGAACAGTGCGGCCGCCCGGGCGGGGAGCCGGGGCGGCCGGGGAAAGTGCGAGGCGCGGGAAGTCCGGGGCGCGGGCTGGGTGGGTCAGGCGGGTGGGTGGGTCAGGCGGGGGTGCAGGCCGGGCGGCGGGAGGTGTGGCGCCAGCGCAGGATGATGGCCGTTGAGAGGGCGAAGCCGATCACCGCGGGGGCGACCGTCAGTGGGCTCATCTCGCCGGGGCGGACCACCGCGGCGCCGATCACGGCGTAGGTGACCGTGGACGGGATGGCGGCGAGCGTGGTGCCGAGGAGGTAGCGCTTGCGGCAGACGCTCGTGGTGCCGTATGCGTAGCCGACCAGGCCGAACGGGGCCAGCGGGAGGAAGCGGACCAGGAGGACGGCGGAGAGGCCGCGCTTGTTGAGCCAGCCGTCGAGGCGGGCCATCCGGGAGCCGGCGCGGGCCTGCAGGGCGCCGCGGCCGGCCCAGCGGCCCGCGTAGTAGGTGGCGACGGCGGCGATCATGGCGGCGGCCAGGGCGGCGGCGGCACCGGTGGCGGCGCCGAGGAGGGCGCCGCAGGCCAGGGTGATCGCCGTACGCGGGACCAGCACCGAGAGCAGCAGGCCACCCAGCACCGCGACGGCGGGGGCGGCGGCCGGTCCGAGGTCGCTGACCGTCTCGCCGATCTGGCGCAGCGGGAGGACCGCGGCGAGGGCGGCGAGGCCCCCGATCAGGGCCGCCAACAGGCCGAGACGGGGGAGGCGGCGCTTCCAGCCGAACGCGGCCGGGTGGGCGGATGCGGCCGGGTGGGCGGATGCGGCCGGGTGGGCGGGTGCGGTCACCTCCGCAGTGGCCGTGCCCGCCCTGGCGGCGTCCGGGGCTGCCGGAGGGGCTGACGGAGTCGGCGTGGTCGCGTGAGCAACGGCCTGAGGGTCCGCGGAGTGCACGCCCCGCGGGGCGATCAGGATGTCGGTCATGCAGGCCTACCGCCCCAACTGTCGTCGGTTCAGAACAGGGTCATGCCGGGCTTGCCGCCGCGAGCCTCTCCCCCCGGAGCCGGTCGGCCCAGGCGTCGTCGAGAGGCTGAAGCCTATCCGCGCCCGTTGACCAGCGCAGTAGCAGATCGGCTATCGCTGGGTTGCGAGCGAGCGCCGGGCCGTGCGAGTAGGTGCCGAGGATCTTGCCGTACCACGCGCCCTCGGTCTGGCCGTCGTTCCCGATGCCGGCGGTCACCCGGGCCAGGGGAGCGGCGTGCGCGCCGAGGTGCGTACGCCCGCCGTGGTTCTCGAAACCGGTCAGCGGGGGCAGGCCGAGCCGGGGGTCGATCTCCCCGCCGAGCTCGCCGACGGCGCGGGTCTCGCCCCGGTCCGAGGTGATGTCGAGCAGCCCGAGGCCGGCGCACTTCGTGCCCTTGGCGAAGAAGGAGTGACCGAAGAGCTGGTAGCCGGCGCAGATCGCCAGGACGGCCGCGCCCTGGTTGACCGCGCGGTGCAGCCCGCCGTCGGTGAGCAGCCGCTGTGACGCGAGCGCCTGCGGGCCGTCCTCGCCGCCGCCGATCAGGTAGATGTCGGCGGTGGTCGGCATCGGCTGGTCGGAGCGGACCTCGTACGTCTCCACCGGGATGCCGCGGGCCGCCGCCCGGTGCGCCAGGATCAGCAGGTTGCCCCGGTCGCCGTAGGTCGAGAGCAGATCCGGATAGATCCAGACGATCCGCAGGGACTCAGTTGACACGGTCCAACTCCGCTCGGATGTCCTGGAACGCCGTGTAGTTGGCGATCACCTCGAGGCGGCCCGGCGGCACGGCCTGCAGCGCCTCGTCGAAAGTTTGTACGTGCCGGAACGGCACCTGGTTCACCTGGAGCCGGACGGCCAGGTCGTACGCGCGGTCGCCGGTGATCAGCACCGGACGGTCGCGGAGCGGCGCGAAGTCGACGTCGTAGAGCCAGGACGTGTCCAGGCCGTCGGGGTCCCGCGCGTTGATCGAGAGCAGCGTCGGCGCCTGGTCGGCCATGTCGAAGGCCTCGAGCCAGCTCGCCGGGTTCTTCGCCAGGAGCAGCCGGATGTTGCGGCCGTCCTTGTCGACCTGCGCGTACCGGCCGGCGATCGACGTGACCCGGGAGAGCCGGGGGAGCGCCTCGATCGTGCGTACGCCGAACTCGGCGGCGACCGCGAGGGCCGTCGCGGCGTTACCGATGTTGACCTTGCCGGGGAGCTGGAGTTTGACCAGGTGCCAGTCGCCGCGCGGGTCGGTGACGCCCTCGTCCTCGACCGACCACTGCGGGCGCGGGCGGCGCAGCGGGCAGCCGGTGCACCACCAGTCGCCGTTGGCGCGCTCGATCGGGTGGCCGCTCTCCGGGCAGACGAACGAGTCGTCCAGCCAGCGCTGGCCGGCGCTGAACCAGGTCACCTGCGGGCTGGCGGCGGCGGACCAGACCACGAGCGGGTCGTCGGCGTTGGCGACCACCCGGATGTCGGGGTGGTTGGCGAGCGCGGTCTTCCACAGCTGCGCCATCATCGCCACCTCCTTCGCCCGGTCGAGCTGGTCGCGGGAGAGGTTGAGCAGGGCCACCACGCGCGGCCTGGTCGCCTCGATGACCTGGGCGAGGTAGTGCTCGTCGACCTCGAGGACCGCGAACGGGGTGTGCCCCTCCTTGGCGAGCGCCGAGGTGTGGCCGGTGGGCATGTTCGCACCGTACGAGTTGGTGGCGACCCGGCCGAGCACCCCGACCGCCGCGGCGGTGAGCCGGGTGGTGGTGGTCTTGCCGTTGGTGCCGGAGACGAGCGCGACCGCCCGGCCGGACGCCAGGTGGGCCAGCAGGTCAGGGTCGATCTTGAGACCGATCCAGCCACCGATCACCGAACCGTCGCCGCGTCCCGCGGCCCTGGAGAGCGCCGCCGCGGTCTTCGACACCTGGGTCGCCACCACGGCCCGCAAGGGCATCTTCCCGTCCGTCACGCCAGCGAGGGTACCGGAACGAAGGGTTACGTCGAGTTGCCGGAAGGGGTGGAACACCGGCGATGTCGGGGTCGGCCGAACGGTTTACCGCGTTTGTGCCGGTGGGTGACCTACCCGGGTCACGTACGGGTTACCGCTCCACTTTTTCTGTGTTCTGGTTCACCGATCGTCTTCGACGCTCCGTGTTTGGTTGATTACTTTAGGTATTGGCAATTGTCTTCGTCCGGTAACAAATTGGACATCGCCAAGAATGCCAACCACGGACGGTGACGATTTAGGACCTGACGATCTAGGAAATTCTCAGGTACCAAGGAATCCGCCAGCGACGAACGATCGCGGCTCGCACCGGACGGCTCACGCCGAGCCCTGCCCCGGGTCTGAGGGTGCGACCACCGCAACACCAGTACGACCGAAAAAGGCATTCGGGGGCAGGGACGGGGGAACCATTCCCGGTCCACACCGCGCTGGCACCATTCACGGCGTACCAGGTCAGGACCTTGGGGTGAAGCCGCTCCGGCGGCCGGGCATCCTTCCCGCCCGAACCCGACAGCTAACCTCGCAGGCGTGCCGGAGGGAATACTTTCCGTGCCCGCACACCGTTCGAGCCGGGGCCGCCGCATGTCCGGCGCCGGTACCGCCGCCCTCTCCCTTGGCCTCTGCTTCTGCGCCGGCCAGTTGATCGGGGCGACGCCCGCGGTCGCCGCTACGACGACCACCCCGGTAACGACAACCGCCGTCACGACGGCCGCCTCCACGAAGGTCACGCCCAAGCTGACCATCGCGAAGGTCAACACCCGGAAGCTCAAGTGGGGCTCCACCCTCACCGTCACCGCCAAGGTCATCGACCCGAACACCGGGAAGATCGCCAAGGGCACCGTGCGCCTGCAGGGTTACAAGGGTGGCAAGTGGGTCACCTGGGACACCGAGACCGTGAAGAACGCCAACGGGACGGTGGCCCTGAAGTACAAGCAGAAGTCGACCGCCTACGTGCGGACCGTCTTCACCGGCTCCGGTTACACCTCGAAGGTCAGCTCCAAGGTCAAGATCACGGTCGTCGCCAGCGGCGCCAAGATCCTCGCCGAGGCCAAGAGCCACAAGGGCGCCCTCTACAAGTACGCGGCAGCCGGTCCGAGCCGCTTCGACTGTTCGGGCTTCACCAAGTACGTCTACAAGAAGGCGGCCGGTAAGAAGCTGCCGCACAAGGCGAACTCGCAGCAGAACTACGGCAAGGCCGTCAGCAAGTCGAACAAGAAGGTCGGCGACCTGATCATCTTCCGGTCGGGTTCGTACGGCTACCACGCGGCGATCTACGCCGGCAACGGGTACATGTACGACTCGCCGCACACCGGCGCCCGGGTCGGCAAGCACAAGATCTACGGCAGCAACTATGTCGTACGCCGCCTCGTTGCGTGACAGCACTTAGTAAATAAGGAATGACCGCCAGTGGGGCGCGTCCCGGAACTCCGGGCCGCGCCCCACTGGCGTTCCCGCGCCGGAACCCTGTCGCCGCCCGCCGCCCGCTGCTGCCGGCTGCTCGCCGTTCGCCGCCGGCTGCTCGCCGTTCGCCGCCGGCTGCCCGCCGTCCGCCGTCCGCCGTCTGCCGCCGTCCGTCGCCGGCTGCCCGTTGCCCGCGCAGGCCCCGGAGCCGGTCCTGGGCAGCCATCAGCCGGCCGCCTGCCGCCAGCCGTCTGCCCGGAATCCCGCGAATCGGCACCGGCTGATCACTCGGCTGGCGTTGTGGGGTGTCTCGGGCCCTCGGATGCACCCCTGGGTGCCAGCTGGGGTCTGGTGGGGGTCTGGTGGCTGGTGTTCCGGGGTGTGTCGGGATCGCGGATGCACCCCGGAGTGCCAGCCAAGAACCGGTGGCTGCGGCGAGGGGGAGTCGTGGTGCGGAGCGGGGTGAATCTCACGCGGTGCGGGGCAGGGGGTGAACCTCGGGCGGCGCGGAGCGGAGGGGGTGAACCTCACGCGGTGTGCAAGGGGGTGAACCTGGCTGGGGAGGGGGCTCCACTTTCCTCCACTGGGGGGACGGGGCGGGGTGTCGGGGGTCTCAGCAGGGGTGATTGACGCCGCGTTGAGAGGGGGGTGGGGGTGGATGTCGGAAAGCGGACCTTGATGATCATGGTCTGGCCCTCCACTCCGCTCCACCGCCTGTGAGCTGGGAGGACGTCCGCGAAAAGCCCTCGCAAGCGGGCGCATTCGGGTTGCAGGTGGAGGGAAGTGGAGTAGAGTGGGGCACAGTGGCAGGACCGAGGAACGAACCCTGGGACTCAACCGCGGAGCCTGCCGGCCCGAGTTGAACGGCGGACGCTCCCTCCGCGAAGGAGTGGTCGCCACGGCAAGGGGGGTTCAGGCCGATGTTCCTCGGCACGCACACCCCGCGCCTCGACGAGAAGGGCCGGCTGATCCTCCCGGCGAAGTTCCGCGACGAGCTGGCGGGAGGTGTCGTGATCACGAAGGGGCAGGAGCGCTGTCTTTACGTGTTCCCGATGCCGGAGTTCCAGCGGATCGCCGGTCAGCTTCGCGAGGCACCGGTGACCAACAAGGCCGCCCGGGCGTACAGCCGGGTGTTCTTCGCCAGTGCGCACGACGAGGTCCCCGACAAGCAGGGCCGGGTCACCATCCCGGGCCACCTGCGGGAGTATGCGAGTCTCCAGCGGGATCTCGTGGTGATCGGGGCCAGCACCAGGGTCGAGATCTGGGACAAGCAGTCCTGGGACGACTACCTCGCGGCGAGTGAAGAGGACTTCGCCGACATCGAGGAGGGGGTGCTGCCCGGCGGACTGTAGGGCGTGGCACTCGGATGGGGCCGCTCCTACGGCCCGGACGCCACTGCCGCCGTACTGCGAGATCTCCAGCCGCTCCCGCTCCTGGCGCCTCTTCCCCGGCGCCAGGCGCGTGTCCGGGCCCGGTTGCCGCCGGGTCGCGGAAACGAGCGGATGGGGATCTGGCGGTACGGATGGGCGGCCGGGGAAGGAACGGTAGAGGGAACAACCGGGTGAGACGCGAGCTGGTGGGGCAAGTGGGGGTCGTCATGGGGGAGCCGCGCGGTGCGCACGTTCCGGTACTGCTGGAGCGCTGCCTCGATCTGCTCGGTCCGGGCCTCGGCCTGCCGGGCGCGGTGCACGTCGACTTCACCCTGGGCATGGGTGGTCACGCCGAGGCGGTGCTGGAGCGCTACCCCGACGTCGTCCTGATCGGACTGGACCGCGACACCGAGGCGCTCGCCCACGCGCGGCACCGGCTGGAGCGGTTCGCCGGGCGCATGCACCTGGTGCACGCCGTCTACCACGAGCTGCCCCGTGTCCTCGCCGAGCTCTCCATCCCGTCGATCCAGGGCGGGCTCTTCGACCTCGGCGTCTCGTCGCTGCAGCTGGACGAGGCGGACCGCGGGTTCGCGTACGCGCAGGACGCGCCCCTCGACATGCGGATGGACCAGACTCGCGGGATCACCGCCGAGGAGGTCGTCAACGGGTACGAGCCGGGTGAGCTCGTCCGGATCCTCCGGCAGTACGGCGACGAGAAGTTCGCGCCGCGGATCGTCTCGTCGATCGTGCGGGAGCGGGCCAAGGCACGGATCACGTCCACGGCCCGGCTCGCCGAGCTGGTGAAGGACGCGATCCCGGCCGCCGCGCGGCGAACGGGTGGAAATCCCGCCAAAAGGTCCTTCCAAGCACTACGCATTGAGGTGAACGGCGAGCTCGAGGTTCTCGAGTCGGCTGTTCCGTCCGCCTTGGACGCCTTGTCGCCCGGCGGGCGACTTGTGGTGATGAGTTATCAATCACTGGAGGACAAAATCGTCAAGCGCGCCCTCACCGCGAGGTCGCGCAGCACGGGGCCGATCGACCTGCCGGTCGAACTGCCCGGAACGGGCCCGACTCTGCGGCTGCTGACCAGGGGGTCGGAGCCGCCGAGCGAGGCGGAGGTGGCGGAGAACCCGCGAGCGGCCTCGGTGAAGCTGCGCGCGGTGGAGCGGATCGACGAGCGGGAGCAGGCGAGCAACAGGGGACCGAGGACCGTTCGCGAGCGGCCTCGCATGGCTGAGCCCGTCCGCGGCGGAAGACTGAGGCAACCCCGAGTTGAAACGCACGGGGGACAAGGGCGGTTACGCCCGGGGGCGAACGACGAGGGGGAGGGAACAGCATGAGCGAGCGAACCAGCGCGTCGCGGTCGGGGGGTCGGCCGGGATCAGCGCGCACCACCGCCGGGGGGCGGAAGGCGAGCCGCGATGCCGGGACCACGGGAGCCGGCGCCCGGGGGGCGCGCCGACTCACCGGCACCGAGAGTGAGCAGTCCGACACGCGCCGATCAGGGATGCGGGGCGACGTGCAGGGAACCGCCGCGCTGCGGCTGGACCCGGTGGAGACCGAGTCGCCGGCCACCCCGCGTCTGCGGGTCGCGCCGCCGCTGCCGATCCGGGCGCCCCGGGCCGCCTTCGCGGCCGGGATGATCGCGCTGGTGCTCGTCGGGGTGCTGGGCATTCTCCTGATCAACACCAAGACGATGGAGCAGTCGTTCCGGCTGGACGCGCTGCGCAAGAGCCAGGCCGACCTGGACAAGGAGCAGCAGCAGCTGAACGACGAGCTGATCGAGGCCTCCAGCCCGGGCAACCTGGCCGCGCGGGCCCGCCAGCTCGGCCTGGTCGCCGCCGACTCGCCGGCGATGATCCGGCTGCCGGACGGCAAGATCATCCGTACCCCCACGCCGGGTAAGGGGTCGGTGTCGGTCACGGCGCAGGACTCGCTCGAGACCGGCGCGGCGGACACGCCATCGACGGGCACCGCGACGGCGGGCGCCGACGCGACCGGGACGGGAACGACCGGGACGGGAACGACCGGGGCGACCGGCACGGGGACCGGGGCCGTGGGCACCGGGACGACCGGGCAGCAGACCGCGGGAACGGGGCAGTAGCCCGTGGCACCGCGAGACGACGACGAGACACCGCGCCGGGGCAGTCAGCCCCGGCGCGGTGCGTCACGTGACGTTCCCGCCGAGGAGACCGACGAGCAGGCCGGTGGGTCCGGGCGCCGGGGGCGCAACAGCATCGGCGAGGCGCGGGCCTACACGCCGCGCGGGCGGACCGTCGCCGAGCGCGGGCGGCTGCCGCGGACCGGGCGGAACACCGACCCGTTCCGGCCGGCGCTCCAGGTCCTCGACGGCGGTGAGGTCGCGCCGCAGCGGCGGGGGCGCGGCGCTCGCGGAGATCAGGCTGCGGACGGCGGTGCAGGCTCGCCGGAAAAATCCGGTAAATCGGAAAAGTCGTCCAAGAGCAATGAGGGCGCGACCGGCCGGGACGGCGGCAGCCGGGATGGCCGGGCGCCGGGCACGCGCAACAGCGGCGGCCGGGACGACGATCGGGCCGGGGCGCGTGACGACCGGGACGGGCCGCGCGGCGACAGGGGCGGCGCCCGTGGCGGCAACGGCCGGGACGGCGTGGGCGGTAGGGACGGTGCGCGTGGCAGGGGCGGCGTGCGCGGTGACCGGGACACGGCGCGCGGTGGCGAGGGGACGCGGGGCGGCGATGGCCGGGCGCGGAGCATTCGGGACGGCGTGCGTGGTGTCCGGGGCCGGGACGACGGGCGGGATCGGCGGCGGGAGGGCGAACGCGCCGGGACCGGTACGTCGCGGATGCGCCGCCGTGGGCCGTCGGCCTCTGACGAGGGGCGGCCGGGCGTACGGCGTACCGGAAGAATGGAAGTGCCGGCGGAACCGCCCAAGCTCGCCAACAGCACGCGGCGGCTGCGACTGGGAACCGTGCTGGCGCTCTCCCTCTTCGTGACCATCGGCATGCGACTGGTGGTGCTGCAGGTGGCGACCTCGCCGTCGGAGGTGAACAGCCTGCTGGAGCTCCGCGAGAAGCGGCTCAGCACGGTCGAGTTGCCGGCCGCGCGGGGCAGCATCCTGGACGTGAACGGCAACGTGCTGGCGCACAGCGTCGAGGCGCGCTACATCTACGCCGACCCGGAGAACGCGGACCTGCAGAAGGACATCGCCGGGATCGCGGCGAAGCTGGCGCCGCTGGTCGGCATCGCGCCCTCCGAGCTGATCGAGAACATGCAGCGCAAGCAGGTGCTCGGGCGCTGGCTGCGGTTCCGCTACCTGGCCCGTGGCGTGGACATCGCGCAGGCCGACAAGATCGAGGCGCTGGAGCTGCCCGGCATCTACACGCACAGCGACGAGCGGCGTGACGTGCCCGGCAAGGACCTGGCGGCGAACCTGATCGGCTTCACCGGCGACGACCATCACGGCCTGGAGGGGCTGGAGGCGCGCTACGACGACCTGCTGCACGGCACCGACGGCAAGCGGGTCTTCGAGGTCGGCAAGGGCGACCTGAACGTGCCGATCACCGGTGGCTACGAGAGCTACACCGCGGCCCAGCCGGGCAGCTCGCTGCAGCTCACCATCGACCAGGAGGTGCAGTACCGGGTACAGCAGATCCTGGACGCGGAGGCCGAGGAGAAGGGTGCCACGGTGGCCGGCGCGGTGGTGCTGAACGCGAAGACCGGCGAGATCGTCGCGCAGGCGAGCTACCCGAGCTACAACGCGGCCCAGCCGCAGGCGGCGAAGCCGACCGACCGGATCGACGTGCCGACCGCGGTGGTCACCGACCCCGGCTCCAGTCACAAGGCGTTCATCCTGGGCGCGGCGATGCAGGAGGGGCTGATCGACAAGGACTCGGCGATCACCGTCGGTCCGGCGATCAAGAAGGGCGACACCGTCTTCAAGGACAGTCACCAGCAGGCCAAGGGCACCAAGCTGACCCTGGCCGGGCTGCTGGCGTACTCGTCCAACGTGGGCACCATCGAGATCGGCGACATGCTCGGCAAGGAGAAGATCTACGAGTACCAGCAGAAGTTCGGGCTGGGACAGAAGACCAACGAGGGCATGCCCGGCGAGTCCGCGGGCGAGCTGTTGAAGCCGGAGGACTGGAGCGGCTCGGCGTACGGCTCGGTGCCGATCGGCCACAGTGTCTCGGCGACGCTGGTGCAGATGGCGGCCGGGTACGGCGCGATCGCCAACGACGGCGTCTACATCCAGCCGCACCTGATCAAGGCGACCATCTCCGGCGCCGACGGGAAGGTCACCGCGGCCGCCGCGCCCGAGACGCACCGGGTCCTGGACACGAAGGTCGCCTCCGATCTGCGCGAGCTGCTGGAGGCGGTGGTCGAGGACGGTGAGGGCACCGGCACCGCGGCGGCCATCCAGGGCTATCGGGTCGCGGGCAAGACCGGCACCGGGAAGATGCTGGTCGACGGGCAGTACACCAGCCACAACGCCAGCTCGTTCGTGGGTATGGCGCCCGCCGAGAACCCGCAGTTCGTGATCGCGGTCTCGATGGACGTCGCCACCGGCACCGGCGGTGAGGTGGCCGCACCGGCCTTCCAGCAGATGATGAACTATGCCCTGCTCCATTACCGTGTGCTACCTTCCGGCACGAAGGCCCCGACGTTCAAGATCCATCCGTGAGCGTCTCCGCATGGCGTTGAACGGAACCTGTGCGGCACGGGGTAGGGTCTGACGCCGTGTCCGGCATTCCACGACCCGAGACGGTCGCGCCGCTGTCATTGACGCGGCTCAGCGCGTTATTACCGGCAACGCTCGGCGGTGCCGACGTATCGGTCACCGGCATCACGCACAGTAGTTCTGCGGTGCGTCCCGGCGACCTGTACGCGGCGCTGCCCGGAGCCAACCGGCACGGCGCCGAATTCATCGACGACGCCGCGCGCTCGGGCGCCGTCGCCGTGCTGACCGATCCGGCCGGCCGGGAGAGGGCGGAGTCCGCCGGGCTGCCGGTGCTGGTCGCCGAGGATCCCCGCGCGGTGCTCGGCGCGGCCTCGGCGGCGGTCTACGGCGACCCGTCCCGTCGGCTCACCATGATCGGCATCACGGGGACGGCGGGGAAGACCTCGACGTCGTACCTGGTGGAGGCGGGTCTGCGGGCGGCCGGGCGGATCACCGGCCTGGTCGGCACGGTGGAGACGCGGCTCGGCGACCTGGTGGTCAAGAGCGTGCGCACCACGCCGGAGGCGACCGACCTGCAGGCGATCCTGGCCCACGGGGTGGAGCGCGGGGTCTCCGCGGTGGTCATGGAGGTCTCCAGCCACGCGCTGGTGATGGGCCGGGCCGACGGGATCCGCTTCGCCGCCGGTGGGTACACCAATTTCGGTCAGGACCACCTCGATTTCCATCCGTCGTCGGAGGAGTACTTCGCGGCCAAGGCCCGGCTCTTCGACGGCCGGAGTGAGGTCGGCGTGTTGAATCACGACGATCCAGCAGTTATGTCGCTTTTCTCACCCGAAATGTTGACTTATTCCGCTTCGGGGGATACTTCGGCAAGCTGGTGGGCGTCGGATGTGCGGCCCTCTTCCTACGGCCAGGTCTTCACGGCGCACGGGCCGGACGGCGTGACCGTCGAGACCGGCGTCGCGCTGCCCGGCCTGCACAACGTCGCCAACGCGCTGCTCGCCCTCGCCCTGCTGGTCGCGACCGGGATCGATCCGCAGGTCGCGGGCGCCGGGATCGCCGCGTGCAAGGGTGTCCCCGGCCGCCTGGAGCAGGTCGCGTCGCCCGGCGAGATCCTCGGCGTGGTCGACTACGCCCACAAGCCGAACGCGATCGTCGCCGCCCTGGCCGCGCTCCGCGAGCTCGCGACCGCGCGCGGCGGCCGCCTGATCTGCGTGATCGGTGCCGGCGGCGACCGCGACAAGGGCAAGCGCCCACTGATGGGTGCGGCCGCGGCACACGGCGCCGACCTGGTGATCGTCACGGATGACAACCCCAGGACCGAAGACCCTTCCTCGGTACGCGCGGCGGTGCACCGGGGCGCTGAAGAGGCGGGCGCCGCGGGAAAGACCGTCGAGATCGCCGGTCGCCGGGCGGCGATCGACGAGGCGGTCCGTCTCGCGTCGGCCGGCGACGTCATCGCCGTCCTGGGCAAGGGCAACGAACAGGGTCAGGAGGTGAACGGCCAGGTGCTGCCGTTCGACGACCGGATCGAGCTGGCCGCGGCACTGGAGGAGCGCTCGTGATCCGTCTGTCGCTGGGGGAGATCGCCGCGATCACCGGTGGGCGGGTGGTGAACGCCGACCCGTCGGCCGAGGTCACCGGCACCGTGGAGTACGACTCCCGCAAGGTCGGCCCGGGCGGGCTCTTCGTCGCCTTCGCCGGTGAGAAGGTGGACGGCCACGACTACGCCGCGGCGGTGATCGCGGGCGGCGCGGCGGCGGTGCTCGGCACCCGCGACACCGGGCAGCCGGGCGTCGTGGTCGAGGAGCAGCTGGCCGCGCTCGCCACGCTGGCGCACGCCGTGCTGGAGCGGCTCCCCGACCTGACCGTCGTCGGGCTGACCGGCTCGTCCGGCAAGACCACCACCAAGGACTACATCGGTCAGCTGCTGTCCCGCCTCGGGCCGACGGTGGCACCGAAGGGTTCGCTCAACAACGAGCTCGGGTTCCCGTACACGGTGCTGCTGGCGGACGAGAAGACCCGCTTCCTGGTGCTGGAGATGGGCGCCCGCGGGGTCGGGCACATCCGGTACCTGACCGAGATAGCCCGCCCGTCGATCGGCCTCGTCCTCAACGTCGGGGCGGCGCACATCGGCGAGTTCGGGTCGGTCGAGGGGACCGCGCTGGCCAAGGGCGAGATGGTCGAGGCGCTCGCCCCTTCCGGAGTCGCCATCCTGAACGCCGACGACGCCCTGGTCGCGGGGATGTCCTCGCGTACCCGGGCCAGGGTGATCTTCACGGGTGAGGCGGGGGACGCCGATGTGCGAGCGGCATCGGTTTCCGTTGATTCTTCCGGCAGGGCATCCTTCGACCTTGTTTCTGGCGATAAAACCGGACATGTCCGGCTGGGCGTCGCGGGGCGGCATCAAGTCGCGAACACCCTCGCCGCCGCGGCGGTGGCGCTCACCGCCGGGATGGCCTTCGCGGACCTGGTCACCGCGCTCGGCGAGGTCGGTATCGTCTCCGAGCGGCGGATGGACGTCTTCACCCGCCCGGACGGCGTGACCGTCATCGACGACTCGTACAACGCCAACCCCTCCTCGACCGCCGCGGCGCTGCACGCGCTCGCCGCGATGGGCGAGGGGCGGCGCACCACCGCGGTGCTCGGCTACATGGCCGAGCTCGGCGACCAGGAGGTCGCGGGTCACGCCGAGACGGGCCGCCTCGCCGCCACGCTCGGGGTGGACCGGCTGATCGCGGTGGCCGAGAACGCCCACCCGATCCTGGACGGCGCCGGTGCGGTGGCGGACTGGCCGGGTGCCGCGCACGCCGCCGCCGACCAGGCCGCCGCGATCGCGATTCTCCAGGCCGACCTGCGCGCCGACGACGTCGTGCTGGTCAAGGGTTCCCGCTACCGGACGTGGGATGTGGCCGACTGGCTGCGTTCCGAGGAGGTTTAGCCCCGTGAGGGCAGTCATCGTCGCGGCCGCGGTCGCCTTCCTGATCTCGCTGTTCGGCACCCCGATCGCGATCCGCGTCTTCTCGGCCCTCAAGGCCGGTCAGCCGATCCGCACCATCGGTCCCGCCACCCACATGGGCAAGAAGGGCACCCCGACGATGGGCGGGGTGGCGTTCATCATCGCCACCCTCTTCGCGTACGTGGCCGGGCACCTGGCGCTGACCACCCTGCCGGACCGGCAGATCGCCCAGGAGAAGCCGACCATGACCGCGCTGGTCCTGCTCGGCCTCTTCGTCTTCTGCGGCGCCATCGGCTTCCTGGACGACTTCCTGAAGGTCCGCAAGCGCAACTCGGACGGCCTCTCCGCCAAGGGCAAGCTGCTCGGCCAGTTGCTGGTCGGCGCGGCGTTCGGCATCGCGGCCCTCTACGTGCCAAGCACCAACGGCCAGACCGTGGCGAGCGAGCACATCTCGTTCATCCGGGACGTGAGCTGGCTGGACGTCGGCAAGGTCGGCTCGGTGATGGTCTTCGTCTTCGTGATCATGGCGATGTCGAACGGCGTGAACCTCACCGACGGTCTCGACGGCCTCGCCACCGGCGCGTCGATCCTGGTCCTCGGGGCGTACTCGCTGATCGGCTTCTGGCAGTACCGGCACTGGTGCGGTGACGACGACTACCGGGCCACCAACCACCTGACCGAGCTGCACTGCTACCAGGTCCGCGACCCGCTGGAGATCGCGATGATCGCCGCGGCGGCCGCGGCGGCCTGTGTCGGCTTCCTCTGGTGGAACACCAACCCGGCCCGGATCTTCATGGGCGACACCGGTGCGCTCGGCCTGGGCGGCCTGATCGGCGGTCTCGCCGTGGCCACCCGGACCACCCTGCTCTCGGTGATCATCGGCGGTCTCTTCGTGGTGATCACGATGTCCGTGGTCATCCAGATCATCTCGTTCAAGAGCACCGGTAAGCGGGTGTTCCGGATGGCACCCCTCCAGCACCACTTCGAGCTGGCCGGGTGGAGCGAGGTCAACATCGTGGTCCGGTTCTGGATCATCGCGGGGATCTGCGCGGCGATCGGCCTCGGTCTCTTCTACAGCGACCATCTGGCGGCCATGGGCTAACTCTCACGCGACACGCCCCCCGCGGTGAGGGGCGAGTCGTGGACACCCGACGATGATGGGGCTATGGCGGACGACCGTACCCAGAAGGACCGCCCGTCACTGAGCCGGCAGTTCCTGCCCGCGGTGCACGGGCTGCTGGCGCGCCCCCTCTCGTCGTACTACCTGCTGATCGCCAGCTCGGGCATGCTGCTGCTGATCGGCCTGACGATGGTCTTCTCGGCGACCAGCGTGAAGGCGTACGCCGAGAACGGCAACGCGTTCTCGGCCATCTCCGGCCAGGCGGTCTACGCCCTGCTCGGCCTGGTCGCGTTCTGGGTCTGCCAGCGGCTGCCCGCGCTGACCCTGCGCACCCTCGGCAAGTACATCCTGGGCATCGCGATCGTGCTGCTCTGCGTCCTCGACGCGCTCGGGCTGATGAAGAAGGTCGGCCTGCTCAGCGCGGCGGAGATCGGCCCGGTCTCGGCCAACCTGCTCTGGCTCTACCTCGGCCCGGTCAGCATCCAGCCCTCCGAGCTGGCCAAGCTCGGCATGGTGCTCTGGGGCGCCGACGTGATCGCGCGCAAGGGCCCGGCCCTGGGGCACTGGCGGGAACTGGCGATGCCGCTCTTCCCGATGATCGGCCTGCTCTTCGTCCTGGTCGGCTACAACGACCTGGGCACCATGCTGGTCCTGGTGGCGCTGATCGTCGGCCTGCTCTGGACCGCCGGGGTGCGCCTGCGGGTCTTCTCCGCGCTCGGCGTGCTCGGCGCCGCGGGCTTCGCGCTGCTGGTCGCCGCCGCCTCCCGGGGCGCCGGATCGGGTGCCGAGGGCGAGCCCAACTACCGCCTGGAGCGCCTCACCGCGTTCCTCACCCCGCTGGACCAGTGCGACCTCAACGGACCCTGCTACCAGCTGATCCAGAGCCGCTCGGCGATCTTCGAGGGCGGCTGGTTCGGGGTGGGCCTGGGCAAGGGCGCGCTGAAGTGGAACTGGTTGCCCGAGGCGGAGAACGACTTCATCTTCGCGGTGGTCGCCGAGGAGCTCGGGGTGGTCGGCTGCATGGTGGTGCTGGGACTGCTCTCGGTCCTGGCGTACACCGGGTTCCGGATCGCCCGTCGCTCCGCCGACCCGTTCCGCCGGTACGCCGCCACCGCGATCACCACGTGGCTGGTGACCCAGGCGGCGATCAACATGGGCGTGGTGGTCGGCCTGCTCCCCATCACCGGCATCCCGCTGCCGTTCATCTCCGCTGGTGGCAGCGCCCTCGTGGTGACCCTGGCGGCGATCGGCATGCTGGCGTCGTTCGCCCGCGCGGAGCCCGACGCGGCCCGAGCCCTGAACGCCCGTCCGACGCCTCGATGGGTGCGACTAGTCTGGGCCCCGCTGCCGCCGATTCCCCCCGCGCGGCGGCCGGCACAGCCGCGTCCGCCTGCGCAGAAGAGGCCAGGTAATCGGACACCTGCTGGTGCGGGGGGCGAAGGGAGACGGTGATGGTTCCGCTGCGGTCGGTAGTGCTCGCCGGAGGAGGCACCGGTGGCCACATCTATCCGCTGCTCGCCTTCGCCGATGCCCTGCGGCGCCACTTCCCGGAGATCAGGATCACCACGCTGGGCAGCCCCAAGGGGATGGAGAACACGCTCATCCCGGCGGCCGGCTACGACCTGCGGGTGATCCCGGCGTTCCAGCTGCCCCGGGCGCTCAACCTCGATCTGCTGCGCACCCCGGACCGGATGTACAAGTCCGCGGCGGCGGCCGGCGAGATCATCGACGAGGTGGGCGCCGAGGTGGTGGTCGGCTTCGGCGGGTACGTGTCGGTCCCGGCGTACCTGGCCGCCTGGCGCCGCGAGCTGCCCATCGTGATCCACGAGGTGAACGTGCCGCCGGGCGTCGCGAACCGGATGGGCATGAAGTTCACCAAGCGCATCGCGGTCGGCTTCCCGCACCAGCTGGAGCAGGCCGAGTCGTTGCGCAACGCCCGGCTGGTCGGCGTGCCGCTGCGGACCGGGATCACCCACATGGACCGCCCGGCGCTGCGTCCCCAGGCTCTGTACCACTTCGGCCTGCGCCCCGATCTGCCGGTGCTCTTCGTCTCCGGCGGGTCCTCCGGGGCCCGTACGATCAATCTCGCGGTCGCCGCCGCGGCCAAGCGACTGGCCCACGCCGGCATCCAGGTGCTGCACGTCCAGGGCGGGCGCAACGACCCGTTCGACGTGCCGAACGACCTGCCGGTGCCCTATGTCGTCGTGCCCTACCTGTCGGACATGCAGCTCGGATACGCTGCCGCCGACCTGATGCTCTGCCGGGGCGGCGCGATCACGGTGGCCGAGACGACCGCGCTCGGCATGCCGGCGATCTACGTGCCCTACCCGTTCTCGAACCAGGAGCAGCGCCGCAACGCGCTGCCCGTGGTGGAGGCGGGCGGCGGGCTGCTGGTCGACAACAGCGAGCTGACCCCGGACTGGATCGAACGGAACATCATCCCGCTCGCCCGGGACCGGCAACGGCTGGCGCACATGGGTGCCGCCGCGGGCCAGTACGGCCGGCGCGACGGTGACGAGCAACTGCTGCGGTTCGTTCTCGAAGCGGCGGGCCGATGAGGCCCGGGAGCCGGTGGAACGGGCTCGCGGGCGCATTGTTCGCGGACACATTGTTCGCGGGCGGATTGCTCGCGGACACAGTGACTGAGGGAGACGAGTGGTGAACACGGCGGAGCTGACGCCGGCCGGCGAGATGACCGCCGAGGACCTGGGCAGCGTGCACCTGATCGGCATCGGCGGGGTCGGCATGGCCGGCCTGGCCCGCCTGCTGCTGACCCGTGGCGTCCCGGTCTCCGGCAGCGAGCTGCGGGAGTGGCCCGCGCTGGCGGCGCTGCGCGCGCTCGGCGGCACGGTGCACATGGCCCACGAGGCCTCGAACCTGGACGGGGTCGACACGGTCGTCTACTCCACCGCGATCCCGCGGGACCACGTGGAGATGGTCGAGGCGCGCCGCCGCGGGCTGCGCGTGCTGCACCGTTCGGAGGCGCTCGCCGCGGCGATGACCGACCGGCAGACCATCGCGGTGGCCGGCACGCACGGCAAGACCACCACCACGTCGATCATGACGGTGATCCTGCAGCACGCCGGGCAGGACCCGTCCTTCGTGATCGGCGGCGAGATGTCCGCGGCCGGCTCCAACGGCCACCACGGCACCGGGCCGCACTTCGTGGCCGAGGCGGACGAGCACGACCGCTCGTTCCTGATCTACCGGCCGCACGTCGCGATCATCACGAACATCGAGGGCGACCACCTCAACAACTGGGGTGACCTCGAGACGCTCAAGGCGGGCTTCCTGGAGTTCGGCGGGCTCGCCGACGGCTTCGTGGTGACCTGCGCCGACGGCCCCGGCACCGAGGAACTCATCGCCGGGCTGAAGAGCCAGGGCAAGACCGTTTTCACGTACGGCGAATCCGAGGGCGCCGACCTGCGGATCAGCGACGTGGTGACCTCGGTCAGCGGCGTCCGCTTCACCGCCGAACTCGACGGCGAGCGGCTGGGCGAGTTCAAGCTCGCGCTGCCCGGCAAGCACATGGGCCTGAACAGTGCGGCTACCGTGCTCACCGCGATCAAGCTGGGCCTGCCGCTGGACAAGATCCGCGAGGCGCTGGCGTCGTTCCCGGGGGTCCGCCGCCGGTTCGAGCGCAAGGGCATCGCGGCCGGCGTCCGGGTGTACGACGAGTACGCGTACCACCCGACCTCGGTGCTGGCGGCGCTCCGGACGCTGCGCGAGGTGGCCGGCGACGGTCGTCTGCTGGTGGTCTTCCAGCCGTACCGGGTGTACCGCACCCGCGACCTGCAGGCCGAGCTGGCCGAGGGGCTGGCCCTGGCCGACCAGGCGATCGTGATGGAGGTCTTCGGCCCGGGCGAGACCCGCGGCCCCGGCGAGGGCGGCCTCGCGCTGACCGCCGCGATCGACCTGCCCGCCGAGCACAAGGTCTTCGTGCCGGACTGGGAGGACGTGCCCGCCGAGGTGGTCCGCCGCAGCCGTCCCGGCGACGTCGTGGTGACCATGGGCGCCCCGCCGATCTCGCTGATGGGCGACGAACTGCTCGCCGCGCTCGCCGAGGCCGACCGCCGCCCGGACCTCGCGGGCTGACCCGGTGGCCGCCGGCGGTACGCGCAACTGGCGGCTGGTCCGCGCCGACACCGACGCGGTCCCGCCGTCCGCACGGCGGTTCATGGCCCGGGCCCGCCAGCGCCGCCTGCGCGCGGCCATGCCCTGGGCCGTCGGCGCCGGGGTGCTGCTGGTCGCCGGCGTGCTGACCTGGCTGGTCTACGGCACCTCGGTGCTCGGTGTCCGGAACGTCGAGGTGGTCGGCGTCCAGGTGCTCACCGCCGACCAGGTGCGCGCCGCCGCCGCGGTGCAGGAGGGCCGCCCGCTGGCCGGGGTCGACCTGGACCGGGTCGGTGCCCGGATCCGCGCGCTGCCCCCGGTGGACCGGGTCGCGGTGAGCCGGCGCTGGCCGGGCACCCTGATGATCGAGGTGGTGGAGCGCACCCCGGTGGCCGCGGTGCCGGCCGGGACGCGGTTCACGCTGATCGACGGCGAGGGCGTGCCGTTCCGTACGGTCGCCGAGCAGCCGGACGGCCTGCCGCTGGCCCGGCTGGCGACGCCGGGGCGGGACGACGAGAACACCGGCTCGGCGCTGACCGTGCTCGCCGCGCTCAGCGACGATCTGCGCGAGCAGCTGATCGCGATCTCGGTCGCCTCGCCGGTGCAGATCCGCCTGGAGTTGCGCAAGGGCCGGGTGGTGATCTGGGGCGACGACACCGACAGCGCCAAGAAGAGCGAGGTCGCCACGGCCCTGCTGAAGCAGAAGGGCGACGAGATCGACGTCAGCGCGACGACCGTGGTGACCATCCGGTAGCCCGGTAACAAGCCGGACCAAATACGTGAATCACCACGAACGTAATATTAGGGCTGAGGTTACGGGTGAGTCGGATTCTCACCTCGTAAGCGGACGCGACACGCCGTCCCGGGTCTTTGGTTGAGGCGAGAAGTCCGCTTACGTTGCGTCGAGAGGTTGGAGTGGTTGACATAACTCTAAACCTCTAGTAGAGGGTGAGGGTTTCCTCGCCCTCCCTTGTACGGAGTGGATGTCGCAGTGCGGTCCACGACATCCGCAAACCCCTGAAGGGAAGGCTGAGCCCGATGACACCTCCGCACAACTACCTTGCGGTCATCAAGGTCGTCGGCATCGGCGGTGGCGGCGTGAACGCCGTGAACCGCATGATCGAGGTAGGGCTCAAGGGCGTCGAGTTCATCGCGATCAACACCGATGCCCAGGCCCTGCTGATGAGCGATGCCGATGTGAAGCTGGACGTCGGCCGCGAGCTGACCCGGGGCCTCGGTGCCGGCGCGCAGCCCGAGGTCGGCAAGAACGCCGCCGAGGACCACCGCGACGAGATCGAGGAGGTGCTCAAGGGCGCCGACATGGTCTTCGTGACCTGTGGCGAGGGCGGCGGTACCGGCACCGGCGGCGCGCCCGTGGTGGCGAACATCGCCCGCAAGCTCGGCGCGCTGACCATCGGCGTGGTCACCCGGCCGTTCTCCTTCGAGGGCAAGCGCCGCCAGGTCCAGGCCGAGGCGGGCATCGACGAGCTGCGCAACCAGTGCGACACGCTGATCGTGATCCCGAACGACCGGCTGCTGGCGCTCGGCGACCGCGGCATCAGCATGATGGACGCGTTCCGCCAGGCCGACCAGGTACTCCTCTCCGGCGTCCAGGGCATCACCGACCTGATCACCACGCCGGGTCTGATCAACCTGGACTTCGCCGACGTCAAGAGCGTGATGAGCGGTGCGGGCAGCGCCCTGATGGGCATCGGCAGCGCCCGCGGCGACAACCGCGCGGTCGAGGCGGCCGAGAAGGCGATCTCCAGCCCGCTGCTCGAGCAGAGCATGGACGGCGCGCGCGGCGTGCTGCTCTCCATCGCCGGCGGCTCGGACCTCGGCCTGTTCGAGATCAACGACGCGGCGCAGCTGGTCACCGACGCGGCCCACCCGGACGCGAACATCATCTTCGGTGCGGTGATCGACGACGCGCTCGGCGACGAGGTGCGGGTCACCGTGATCGCGGCGGGCTTCGACGGGGGCGCGCCCTCGTACAAGCCGTCCGAGCCGGTCCGCAAGGTGCCGGCGCCCGCCACCCCGCCCGCGGTGCCCGCGGCGCCGTCGGCCCCGGTCACCACCCCGCCCCCGGTCAGCACCACCCCGCCGCCGCGCCGGGTGCTCTTCGACGACGTCGACGTGCCGGACTTCCTCAAGAACGGGTCCTGACCCTCCTTCATGGTTGACGACGAAGGGCGGCGGGCCGAGCTCGCCGCCAATCTTCAGCAGGTGCACGAGCGGATCGAGGCCGCCTGCGCGGCGGCCGGCCGGCCGCCCGGCGCGGTCACCCTGACCGCGGTGACCAAGACCTACCCGGCGAGCGACGTGCTGTTGCTCGCCGGGCTCGGCGTCACCGACGTCGGCGAGAACAAGGACCAGGACGCGGGCCCCAAGGCGGCCGAGGTGCGGGCCGCCGGGGTCCGGCTGCGCTGGCACTTCGTCGGTCAGCTCCAGCGGAACAAGGCGAAGTCGGTCGCGGCGTACGCCGATGTGGTCGAGTCCGTCGACTCGGAGCGCCTGGTCGCGGCGCTGGCGAAGGCGGCCGCGGGCCGGGCCGAGCCGCTGGAGGCGCTGATCCAGGTCAGCATCGACGGCGATCCCGCCCGCGGTGGCGTGATTGAGAACGATCTTCACCGGGTATGCGAGGCCGTGGCCTCATCGGACGGTCTCCGGCTCGGTGGTCTGATGGCGGTCGCGCCGGTCGGCTGGGAACCGGACCGGGCCTTCGAGCGGCTCGCCGTCCTCGCCGGACAGGTGGCCGGCCGATACCCGGGCGCCACAACGATTTCGGCCGGCATGAGTGGCGACCTGGAGGCCGCGGTGCGGCACGGGGCGACACACGTACGGATCGGTACATCTTTACTCGGGATGCGAAACTCGCTGCGGTAGCCTTGCGGCGGGCAGCAAACTACACAGGTGTTGTTTTACGCGACGCGCCACCACCGGCGGCCGTTGCGTCCGACGACGCAGCGTCGCAGCGGGTGCCGGTCCGCATCGGACCGGTGGTCAGCCCGCGAGGGGGGTCAGCGGTGCGCCAGAGGGGGCGCGCGCCGCACAGCGGACGGAGGTGGGGGCATGGAGTCTCGGCAGGACGGGGTACCGGCATGAGCGCTTTCCGAAAGGCCGGCGTGTGGCTGGGTCTCGTCGAGGAGGACGACGACCGCGGGTACGACGACCGCAACTACCGGGAGAGCTCCTACCGCGGGGGGCGTGACCGAGAGCGCGATCGCGACCGTTACTCCAGCGACCGGTACGCCGACGAGTTCGGTGACGAGGACGACGTCGAGGAGGAGCGCACCGTCCCGCGCTCCCGGATCGACCGGTCGGAGCGCGACCGTGGCGACCGCGACCGCGGCGGGCGGCTGAGCGACCGGGTCGCGTCGGCCCGTGCCGACCTGGACCGGGCCGAGGACGAGCGGATGGAGAGCTCCCGGGTGCGCTCCATCACCCGTCCGAGCGCGCCCGAGCAGTCCTCGGCGATGACGTACTCCACCCGTGAGAACCTGGCGCTCGCGCCGCAGCCCCCGGTGCACCAGCAGCAGGTTCACCAGCGCCTGGTCGAGGAGGAGCAGCGGTACCAGATCACCACGCTGCACCCGACCACGTACCGGGAGGCGCGGACCATCGGCGAGCACTTCCGGGACGGTGTTCCCGTGATCATCAACCTCACCGAGATGGATGAGTCCGACGCCCGCCGTCTGGTCGACTTCGCCGCCGGGCTGGCGTTTGGCCTGAGGGGTACGATCGAGCGCGTGACCAACCGGGTTTTCCTGCTCTCACCGGCGAATGTCCAGGTCACCGCGGAGGACAAGGCCAAGATCGCTGAGGGTGGCTTCTTCACTCAGAGTTGACCCGAACGAGGGATCCGCCGGACGTGCTGTCGATCGTGTTCCAAATCCTCTATCTGTTGCTGTACCTCTTCTTCCTGGTGCTGCTGGCCAGGTTCGTGCTGGGTGCGGTACTCCAGTACGGACGCCGATGGCAGCCCGGACGGGGGGCATCAGCCGCACTCGAATCGGTGTGGAGCGTCACGGATCCACCCCTGCGGGCGTTGAGGCGTGTGATCCCACCGCTGCGCATTGGTAACGTGAGTTTGGACCTGGCTTCCATCGTGCTGCTGGTTATCCTGTTCGTGCTCATGGAGTTCGTGCTAGTTCCGTTGATTCACACCTACAGCTAGACAGCAGCCTCAACCGCGGCCGCGACTGACCCGAGGAGTTTCGATGCCGCTGACCCCGGCCGACGTTCATAACGTCGCCTTCAAGAAGCCCCCGATCGGCAAGCGGGGGTATGACGAGGAGGAGGTCGACGCCTTCCTGGACGAGGTCGAGCGCGAGCTCGCCCGTCTGATCGAGGAGAACAACGAGCTGCGTGCCCAGGTGGAGCGCGGCGGTCGGGGTGGCGCGCCAGCCGGCCCGGGTGCCGACCCTCGCCTCGCGGCCGAGCTCAACGACCTCAAGGCCCAGCTCGACCGGGTGCAGCGGGACAAGTCCGCGGCCGAGCAGGCGGCTCGCCAGATGCAGGCCGAGCTCGAGCAGGTGCGCGCGCAGGGCCCCGGCCCCGGCGGCGGCCCGACCGGTGCGGACGGCGAGCAGCAGGCGCTCCGCGTCCTGATGATGGCCCAGCGCACCGCCGACGACCACGTGTCCGACGCGCGCCGCGAGGCCGACAAGCTTCTCTCCGATGCCCGTTCCAAGGCCGAGGAGGTCACCCGCGAGGCCCGGGCCAAGGCGGACGCGCTCGAGCGGGACGCGCGTCAGCGGCACCAGGAGGCCATGGGCGGCCTGGACGCCAAGCGGACCGCGCTGCAGAAGCACATCGAGGAGCTGAAGCAGTTCGAGCGGGAGTACCGCACGCGTCTGAAGGCGTACCTGGAGAGCCAGCTGCGCGACCTCGACGGCCGTGGCCAGGGTCTGGAGGCCGAGATGGCCCGGGCCGACGCCAGCCGCTCGGTCGGCGGCTCCGGTGGTCTCGCCGCGGCCGGCCTGGCCGGTTCGTACGGCGGTGGCCGCTCCAACGCCATCGAAACGGGCCGCTGACCTCCCCGGCGCGCCGCTCCCACCCGACGAGGATGAGCCATGATTCCTGCGATTTTCCTGCTCATCCTCGTCGCGGTGCTGTTTCTGGCGCTCGGCCTGCTCAACGGCTCGAGTGTCGCCCTGATAGCTTCGATCGTGGCCAGCCTGCTGGCCGCGGTGGCGCTGGTCGTCGGCGTCCGCCAGGCCGCCGCCCGCCGGGACGCAACCCCGGGCGGTGAGGAACCGGAGGCGCCGCGGCGTCGTGCCGGCGCAGCCTCCGCGCACGATTCTGCCCCGACCGAGGACCTGCTCGCAGGCGATTTCGCCGCAGCGGATACCACCGGTTCGCACTACTCCGCCGGTTCGCCCTACGCCGCAGACCCCATGCGGCAGACCGATCCGGTCGGCTTCGCACCGCCGGTCACGGAGCCCGATTTCCCCGTCCCCGGCGATTCCGGTCAGGTATACGTGCCGCGGGCCGCAGCGGATCAAGCCGATGTCAAGGATTCCTCGGGTTCTCCCGCCGGCCGCGCCGCGGACGAGGCACCCACCGCCTACCCGGTGCCGGATGAACCGGCCTTCCACGACGGGCCCGGAGAGGCCCGCGCGGACGTCTATCCGGGCGCCGGGGAGCACGCGTACGCCGCCGGTGCACGTGACGCGCGAACACACCTGACGGACGAATCCCCCGCCGACTACGCGGTCGCCTCGTCCACGATCAGCGACGCCCGCAGCCCCGGCGAGGACCAGTCCTGGCGCCGCCCGGGCGCCCCGGAGGCGGTCGGCGAGAGCGCCGTCGAGCCGGAGGCCGACGAGTTCGGCGAGCCGGACGCCGACGACCCGGACGACGAGCCGCTGCCCCAGGCGGTCCGTCCCGCCGACGCCGTGCTGGTGGCCCGCCTCGACGCCGAGGTCGTGGTGGTGGACGGCCGCCCGCGCTACCACGTGGCCGACTGCCCGCACCTGGTCGGCCGGCTCACCGAGCCGCTGCCCGCGAACGAGGCGGTCGAGCTCGGTTTCAGCCCGTGTGGCCTGTGCCGCCCGGTCGACCGCCTGGTCGCGGCCGCGGCCCACCACTGAGCGCCGGCCGGCGATGCCGAAACGGGAGCAGGACGGGGTGTCCGTGCCGGTACGCGTCCGGCCCGGAGCCGGGCGTACCCGGGTGGGCGGCTGTTATCCGGGACCCCACGGACCGGCCCTGATCGTCGCGGTGGGCGCGCCCGCGGTGGACGGCAGGGCGACCGAGGCGGTCCGGCGCGCGCTGGCCGGCGCGCTCGGGGTCCGGCCCGCCGGGGTGTCGCTCCGGATCGGCGCGACCAGCCGGGACAAGGTCTTCACCGTGGACGCGCCGGTGGCCGAGATCGAGCAGCGGCTGTCCGCCCTGCGGGACGGGCCGGGCGGCGGAGCTGGTTGACAACGGGTGATGCGAGGGTGACCGGGGGTGTATCGTCGTGTATTCGATGGCCCGGGGTGCTCATTCATCCCGGTTTGTCGGGAGGTGCCCGGCCGAAGGGGAGTGTCGGCACACCTCACGGTGGGTATCCTTGCCAGCCTCATCGGGTGCGCGGCGCATTTCGGCCGCGCCGTTTTTGCAGGCCGGGCACGTACATACGACAGGGAGCACGCGCCGGCCGGCGAGGCCGGTGACGAATCCGAGGACCGCTGATCGCCGCGCCGCGCGCGGCCGAGGGAGCGACGATGGTCAAGGCAACCGGCACCCGGCCGAGTGGGACGACCGCCGAGGGGCGGACGCGCAGCGAGGCGGAGACCGCGGAGATCCGGGTGGCGCTGGTCGGGCGGCTCACCGAGCTGCAGGCCGAGTACGATCACGTGCTCAGTGAGATCACCGAGCTGCAGCGCGAGCGGTTCGCCGACTCGGCCGGGGACGACCAGGCCGACACCGGCACCAAGACGTTCGAGCGGGAGCAGGAGATCACGCTGGCCAACAACCTGCTCGAGCGGATCACACAGGTGGAACGCGCCGTCGAGCGGCTCGGGTCGGGCAACTACGGTTGGTGCGAGCGGTGTGGTAACCAGATTCCGGTCGAACGGCTGGCCGCCTTCCCCTCCGCCACGCTCTGTGTCTCTTGTAAGCAGTTGGAGGAACGACGCTGAACGCCGACAAGGCCTCCCGGTTCGCCCCGCGCGCGGCCGCGGTGCTGGGTGCCACCGCACTGATCGCCCTCGCGGTCGACCAGTGGGTCAAGCACCTCTCCACCGAGCACCTGACGCCCGGTGAGCCGGTCCGCATCCTCGGCGGACTGATCTACCTGTCGCTGCTGCGCAACAGCGGGGCGGCGTTCAGCATGGGCAGCACGTACACCTGGATCTTCCCGGTGATCACCCTGGTGGTGATCGGGTGGATCGGCTGGATGGCGACCCGGCTGCGCTCGGTGCCCTGGGCGGTCGCGCTCGGGCTGGTGCTCGGCGGCGCGCTGGGCAACCTCACCGACCGGCTCTTCCGGGCGCCCGGCCCGTTCCGGGGGCACGTGGTCGACATGATCAGTGCCTTCGGGCCGAACGGCGAGCACTTCGCCGTCTTCAACATCGCGGACAGCTGCCTCACGGTCGGCGTCTGCCTCGCCGTGCTGCTGGAGCTGACCGGGCGTCAGCGCGACGGCAGCCGCATCACCAAGAAGGCCGAGTCCGAGACCCCGGCCACGAAGGAGGAGACCGCGTGAGCGGCCAGCGTTCCCTTCCGGTACCGGACGGCCTCGACGGCATGCGTCTGGACCAGGCCGTCTCCCGGCTCTTCGGCCTCTCCCGCACGGCCGCGGCCACCCTGGTCGAGGCGGGCGACGCGCTGGTCGACGGCGTACCCCGGCTCAAGTCGGAGAAGGTCGTCGCCGGTTCCTGGCTGGAGGTGACGCTGCCGGCCCCGGCCGCGCCGCCCTCGCTGGTGCCGGAGCCGGTGCACGGGCTCACCGTGATCTACAGCGACGACGACATCGTGGTGGTGGACAAGCCGGTCGGCGTGGCCGCCCACCCGAGCCCCGGCTGGACCGGGCCGACCGTGATCGGCGGGCTCGCCGCGATGGGCCAGAACGTGGCGACCAGCGGCGCGGCCGAGCGGCAGGGCGTCGTGCACCGCCTCGACGTGGGCACCACCGGACTGATGGTGGTCGCCAAGTCCGAGACGGCGTACACGCTGCTCAAGCGGGCGTTCAAGGAGCGCGAGGTGGACAAGCGCTACCACGCCGTCGTGCAGGGCCACCTGGACCCGCTGCGCGGCACCGTCGACGCGCCGATCGACCGGCACCCGACCGCCGACTACAAGTTCGCGGTGATGTCGAGCGGCAAGCCGAGCGTCACGCACTACGACACGCTGGAGGCGTTCCGGTCCGCCAGCCTGGTCGCGGTGAAGCTGGAGACCGGGCGTACACACCAGATCCGGGTGCACTTCTCGGCGCTGCGCCACCCCTGCGTCGGTGACCTGCAGTACGGCGCGGATCCCACGCTGGCCGCCCGGCTGAAGCTCACCCGCCAGTGGCTGCACGCCCGGGAACTGGCCTTCCTCCACCCCCGTACGCAGGATGAGGTCCGGTTCGTCAGCGACTACCCTGACGACCTGAAACAGGCGCTGGACGTCCTGGAGGACGCCGGCTGACGGCCGAGGAGTGACACGTGGGCCCCGCGCATCGCCTGCGTACGGTCCTCGTCAGGTACGCGGGCGGTTCGCTCCGGCTGCACGCCATGACCGGGGTGGCGCTGGCCGCTACCGTCACGCTGATGCTCGGCGTGATCTGGTCCGGTCACTCCCGTCCGGAGACCGCTACCGACAGTGATGTGGTCCGGGTCGGTGTGGTCGAGGGCCAGACCGTCGACGGGTACCTCGACGCCGCACGGAACGAGCTGGAGGCGCTCACCGATCCCTCGGCCCCGGCCGCCGGTGCCACCTGGGCGCTGGTCAGCTTCCGGGAGTACGTGCCGGTCGGCGGCCTGAGCACCCTGCTGGCGGGTGCCGGGGTGGCCCAGGTGTACGCCCGGGTACCGCTGCCGGACACCCGGACCCAGGTGACGCTGCTCCCGGTCTACCGGATGCCCGAGGACGTGACCGCCGGGATGCTGGCGGCGGCCCTGGTCAGGGATCAGGAGCAGGCGGACTACCTGCGGCTGGCCCGGGCGGCCGACGGCACCGGGAAGAGCCAGAAGCGGTTGCGGGAGGCGTACGGCACGGCCGCGGCGACGGCGGCCGCCGAGGCGGTGGCGTACCGGCGGGGATGCGCGTGCCTCTTCGCCGCCGTGGTCCGCGCCCAGCCCGCCGCGCTCGTGAGCCTCGCCCTCCGCGCCGGTGTACGGTCGGTGGACCCCGCCCCCGAGGTGCGCAGTCTGGACCACACCGAGTTCCGGCCGCCGCTCCCCGAGGAGCAGGGCACGATCACCGACGATCCGTCGGCGACGCCGGTGCCGAACGGGGTCGCGGGCGTTGCCTCGGGCATGCCGTCGCGGTTACCGTCGTCGATCGGGAGTCCTGTGACATCCGACTCACTCACGCCGTACGCCGGAGAGTCGGCCGCCGCCGGATTGCCGTCCGGGACGCCGGTTGCCGTACCCTCGTCGGTGGATGTGAGTCCAGTTCACGACGGTTCCGACGCCTCCGCGGAGGCATCCAGCAGCGTGTCCGGGCAGTAGCCCACTCCCGTACGTGACAACGTTTCGGGTGAATGCACGTGCACGACCAGCGTGCCGTCATGTGATCAAGAACGACAGGGGGATGGGCACCCGGGCGGTGGCCCGAATAGGGTTCTCGTCCGTAGCCTGTCATGGGCGGGGTGACCCGCCGGGGATCGACGTCGGGTAGGCGCAGAGAGGACGAGCCGTGGACGGGACCGAGACCGGCTGGGGCCGGCCTGCGGAACCAACCCCGCGCTGGCGGGCCCTACTCGACCGGGCCCGGCACGGCGGGCGCAGCGAGGAGCCGGCCGAGGAGCCGCAGCAGGAGCAGGCGGCCCCCGCGCAGCAGCAGTGGGGCCAGACCACGCCTCCGGGCCGCGGTTCCGCGCAGGTCGGCGGCCGCCCGGTCAACCCGCTGGAGCAGCGCAACGGGTACGAGACGCCGCGCCGCGCGCCGGACCCGCAGCAGGGCTTCGAGGCGCAGCGCCCGATGCCGCAGCGCCCGGTCAACCCGCTGGACCCCCGCTGGCAGAACCGTGAGCAGCCGGCCACCTACTTCGACCCGCCGGCCCGCGGCCCGCAGCCGGCCGCACCGCCCCCGCCGCCCGCGCGCAACGGCTACCCGCCGGCGCCGCCCGGCCCGGCGTACCCTCCGGCGCCCGCCCAGCCGGTGCAGCCGCCGCAGCCGAACGGCTACTACGCCCCGCAGGCGTATGCGTCGCCCCCGGGCGCGCCCCCGCAGCAGCCGCCGGTCCGCCCGGTCTCGCCGCCCGCCCAGGCGCCGCCCCCGGCCACCGCGGTGCCCCGGGCGGTGCCCGCGGTCCCGCCCGCCGCGCCCAGTGGCGCCCGGATCGAGTGGCGGCAGACCCACGTCGACGACGGCATGGAGCGTGCCGTCTCGGTGATGCGGCGCAAGCTCGGCCAGCCCCGGGTGCTGGCGTTCGCCAACCCCAAGGGCGGCGTGCACAAGACCACCGCGACCGTGCTGGCCGCGGCGACCATCGGCAGCGTCCGCGGCCGCGGCGTGCTGGCCTGGGACGACAACGAGCTCCGCGGCACGCTCGGCCTCCGGGCCGGCAGCGCCCGGCACGCCCGGACGATCAAGCACCTGCTCGCCGACCTGCTCCGGATCGAGAACCTGCACGGCGACGCGCTGTTGCAGGAGCTGGACGCGTACCTGCGGCACGCCTCCGACGGTTCGTACGACGTGCTCGCCGGCGAGGAGAACCCGCGCTTCGCCCAGCGGCTCGACCAGGGCACCGTGCGCCGGGTGATGGACCTGCTGCGGCGCACGCACGACGTGATCTGTGTCGACACCGGCAACAACGTGGAGAGCGTGAACTGGCAGACGGTCATGCGGATGGCCGACCAGCTGGTGATCACCACGGTGCCCCGGGAGGACGCCGCCTTCACCGCGGACTGGATGCTCGACGTGCTCGACGAGAGCGGGATGGGCGACATGGTGGCGAACGCCGTGACGTTGATCTCGTGTCCGTCGCCGGGGCACCTGCCGCTCCTGGAGGACTTCAAGAAGCACTTCGCGACCCGGACCCGCGCGGTCGCCGTGGTGCCCTACGACCCGGCCCTGGAGGTCGGTTCGTCGATCGAATACGCGGACCTTCAGCCGGAGACCCGGCAGGCGTGGCTGCGTGCCGCGTCGGTGATGCTGGAGCCGTTCGCGGAGTAAGCTCGGCAGCCTCGTCCAACAGAAGAGGGGGCCCGGGTGTCAGACTCCTTCGTGCACCTGCATGTGCACACAGAGTATTCAATGCTCGACGGAGCCGCCCGGATCAAGGAACTCATCGGGGAGGCGAAGCGGCTCGGCATGCCGGCCGCGGCGATCACCGATCACGGCAACATGCACGGCGCCTTCGAGATGTACAAGCAGTCCAAGGACGCCGGGATCACCCCGCTGATCGGGGTCGAGGCCTATGTCGCGCCCGACTCGCGGCTGACCAAGAGCCGGGTCAAGTGGGGCCGGCCGGAGCAGAAGTCCGACGACGTCTCCGGTAACGGTGCGTACACGCACATGACCATGTGGGCGCGGAACGCGGTCGGCCTGAAGAACCTCTTCCGGCTCAACTCGCGGGCCTCCATGGAGGGCCAGCTTGGCAAGTACCCACGGATGGACTTCGACATCATCGCGGAGCACGCCGAGGGCATCATGGGCACCACCGGCTGCCCCTCCGGCGCGGTGCAGACCCGGCTGCGGCTGGGCCAGTTCGACGAGGCGCTGAAGTCCGCGGCGATGTACCAGGAGGCGCTCGGGAGGGAGTACTACTTCCTCGAGATCATGGACCACGGTCTCTCGATCGAGAAGCGGGTCCGCGACGGCCTGCTGGAGATCGGCAAGAAGCTGAACATCCCGCCGCTGGTCACCAACGACTCGCACTACACCTACGAGGCGCAGTCCGAGGCGCACGACGTGCTGCTCTGCGTGCAGACCGGCAGCAACATCGCCGACCCGAACAGGTTCCGCTTCGACGGCAACGGCTACTTCGTGAAGTCGGCCGACCAGATGCGCGCCGTCGACTCCTCCGAGGCCTGGCAGGAGGGCTGCCGCAACACCCTGCTGGTGGCCGAGAAGGTGGACATCGCCGGGATGTTCGAGTTCAAGAACCTGATGCCCCGGTTCCCGATCCCGGACGGTTACTCCGAGGAGGAGTACTTCCGGCACGTCGCCTTCGAGGGCCTGCGCAAGCGCTTCCCAGCCGGCATCCCGGAGGGCCACGTCACCCAGGCCGAGTACGAACTCGGCGTGATCATCTCGATGGGCTTCCCGGCGTACTTCCTGGTCGTCGCCGACTTCATCCAGTGGGCGAAGGACAACGGCATCGCGGTGGGTCCGGGCCGTGGCTCCGCCGCCGGCTCCCTCATCGCGTACGCCATGGGCATCACCGACCTCGACCCGATCCCGCACGGGCTGATCTTCGAGCGGTTCCTCAACCCCGAGCGCATCTCGATGCCCGATGTCGACATCGACTTCGACGAGCGCCGGCGCGGCGAGGTCATCAAGTACGTGACGGACCGCTGGGGCGAGGACAAGGTCGCCCAGATCGCCACCTTCGGTACGATCAAGGCGAAGGCCGCCATCAAGGACTCGGCCCGGGTGCTGGGTTATCCGTACTCGGTGGGTGACCAGATCACCAAGGCGATGCCGCCGGACGTGATGGGCAAGGGCATCACCCTCGGCGGCATCTTCAACAAGGACGACAAGCGGTACAACGAGGCCGGTGAGGTCCGCTCGCTCTACGAGCAGAACCCGGACGTCAAGAAGGTGATCGACACCGCGCGCGGCATCGAGGGCCTGATCCGGCAGACCGGCGTGCACGCCGCCGGCGTCATCATGAGCGCCGAGCCGATCATCGACCACATCCCGCTGATGCGCCGCGCCTCCGACGGTGTGATCATCACGCAGTTCGACTACCCCACGTGCGAGGGGCTCGGGCTGCTGAAGATGGACTTCCTCGGCCTGCGGAACCTGACCATCATCGACGACGCCAACAAGAACATCGAGCTCAACCACGGCGCGCCGCTCGACCTGCTGGCCCTGCCGCTGGACGACAAGCCCTCCTATGACCTGCTCGCCCGCGGCGACACGCTCGGCGTGTTCCAGCTCGACGGCGGGCCGATGCGGTCGCTGCTGCGGCTGATGAAGCCGGACAACTTCGAGGACATCTCCGCCGTCCTGGCGCTGTACCGTCCCGGCCCGATGGGCGTCGACTCGCACACCAACTACGCGCTGCGCAAGAACAAGCTCCAGGAGATCACCCCGATCCACCCGGAGCTGGAGGAGCCGCTGCGCGAGATCCTCGAGCCGACCTACGGCCTGATCGTCTACCAGGAGCAGGTGCAGCGCGCCGCGCAGATCCTCGCCGGTTACAGCCTCGGCCAGGCCGACCTGCTCCGCCGCGCGATGGGCAAGAAGAAGAAGGAGATCCTCGACAAGGAGTTCAAGCCGTTCCAGGCGGGCTGCCGGGAGCACGGCTACTCCGACGAGGCGATCCAGGCGGTCTGGGACGTCCTGGTCCCGTTCGCCGGCTACGCGTTCAACAAGGCGCACTCCGCCGCGTACGGCCTGGTCTCCTACTGGACGGCGTACCTGAAGGCGCACTACCCGGCCGAGTACATGGCCGGTCTGCTGACCAGCGTCGGCGACGACAAGGACAAGATGGCGGTCTACCTGGCCGAGTGCCGCCGGATGGGCATCCAGGTGCTCCCGCCGGACGTGAACCAGTCGGCCGGCCCGTTCACCCCGGTCGGCAAGGACATCCGGTTCGGCCTCGGCGCGGTCCGCAACGTCGGCGGCAACGTGGTGGAGGCGATCGCCCGCTGCCGCAAGGAGAAGGGCGAGTACGCCGACTTCTACGACTTCCTGTCGAAGGTGGACGCGGTGGCCTGCAACAAGCGGACCATCGAGTCGCTGATCAAGGCGGGCGCGTTCGACTCGATGGGGCACAGCCGCAAGGGCCTGCTCGCGGTGCACGCCGAGGCGATCGACGCGTACGCCGGGATCAAGCGGAACGAGGCGGCCGGGCAGTTCGACCTCTTCGGTGCGTTCGGCGACACCGAGGGCGGCGGGGGCGCGGGCGGGACGGTGGCGATGCCGACCATCGGCGACAGCGAGTGGGACAAGCGGGACAAGCTCACCTTCGAGCGCGAGATGCTCGGCCTCTACGTCTCCGACCACCCGCTCGCCGGACTGGAGCAGGTGCTCCAGTCGCACGCGGACATCAGCATCGCCGCGCTGAACGAGGAGGGCTCGGTCCAGGACGGCCAGATCGTCACCATCGCCGGCATCCTCACCGGGGTGCAGCGCCGGATCACCAAGCAGGGCCGGGCGTGGGCCTCGGCCACCGTCGAGGACCTCGCCGGCGGCGTCGAGACGCTCTTCTTCCCGAACACGTACGAGTTGGTCGGGCAGTACATCGCCGAGGACGCGATCGTGGTGGTCAAGGGCCGGGTGGACCGGCGCGACGACACCCCGCGGATCATGGCGATGGACATGTCCATACCGGACATCTCGCATAACCCGGACAGTAAGCCGGTGGTGCTGACCATGCCGGTCACCCGGGTGAACCCGCCGCTGATCGGCGAGCTCAAGGAGATCCTGGGCCGGCACTCCGGGGAGAGCGAGGTCCACGTGCACCTGCAGAACGGCAAGAAGACCACGATCGTCCGGCTGCTCGCGGCGCGGGTGTCGGCGACACCCGCGCTGCGCGCCGATCTCAAGTCGATCCTCGGTCCGGCGGCCGTCGCCTGAGGCCGCGGGCGGATCTGGAAGGATCGCAGGGTGCAACCAGAGGACCCGATAGTCGCCGGTGAGTTGCCCGAGCCGTACGCGGTTGCGCCCGAACCGCCGCGCCGGCCGTGGTGGAAGGTGCTGGAGCCGGGCAGTCACCGGCCGTGGCAGCGTCAGCTCGTGGTCGCCCTGGGCAGCGCGGCGGTGCTCGCGCTGCTCGGCGTGCCGCTGGGGCTGCTCTGGGCGTGGCTGGCGCCGGACGTCCCGGTGATCGCCACCGACAGCGGCATCGTCGTCAACGACCCGTCCCCGGAGCAGTACATCGCCGCGGACGGCTGGTTCACCCTGCTCGGTCTCGGCTTCGGCCTGCTCGCCGCGATCCTGGCCTGGCTGCTGCTGCGCCGCGACCGGGGCCCGGCGCTGCTGATCGGCGTGATCGGCGGCACCTTCGTGGCCGGTCGCTGGGTGGCCGGCGCGGTCGGCGAGATGATCGGCCGGGACGCGTACGCGGACTGGCGGGCCGCCGTGACGCACGGCGCTACCTACCTCGCCCCGCCGCAGCTGCACGCCACCGGCCCGAAGCTGGTCCCGGCGTTCGCCGCCGCGATCGTGCTCACCCTGCTGGCCGGCTGGTCCAACGACCCCGACCTGGACCTGCCCGGCGCACACCCGGGTTACGGCCCCAACCACGAGATCGCCGCGGGTGGCCCGATCGAGGGCGACGTCGTCGAGAGCGATGGCACCGTGGGCGATGTCACGATGGGTGACAAGACCGTGGGCGATGAGGTCGTGGGCGATGAGGTCGTGGCCGAGGCTGTCGGCGGCGGCCGTCCCGAGGGGGAGGCGCCGGTCAGTTCGGGCTTGCCGGGCGAGCCAGATCCGACAGCGGCACCGGCACCGCCCGCACCCGGGCCAGCAGACCGGCCTCGCGGTTGAGCAACCGCAGCTCGGCCCGGAGCCGGCTCGCGGTGTCCGGCGTCGCCAGCAGCATCTGCCGCTCCTCCAGGGTGAGCTGGGCGGTCGCGGCCACCAGGTGCGAGAGCACGGTCGCGTCGTCCGGCACCTGGTCGAGCACCTCGGTGTTCGGCCGCAGCAACTCCAGGTAGGCGCGGAACGCGGCGAGCACCCGGGGGCGCAGCAGGACGGCGGCCGGGTCCTGCTCGGCCTCGTCGTCGAGCCATTCGACCTCGGCGGTCAGGTACGGTTTCTCGCCCTGCTCCACGCTCAGCACCCGGAACCGGCGCCGCCCGACGGTCATGATGTCGAACCGCCCGTCCGGCAGCTCGGTCACGTGCCGCAGCTCGGCGGTGCAGCCGACGTCGTAGAGATCGTCGGCGCCCACCGCGGCGGGGGTGGGCTCGGGCCCGTCGTCGTTCTCCGCGACCTCGCTGCCCCGGCGCAGCGTGACCACGCCGAACTCGTTGGGCTCCTCCGAGGTCCGTGCCACCAGCTCCCGCACGAGAGCGCGATAACGCTCCTCGAAGATGTGCAGGGGCAGCACCAGACCGGGGAAGAGCACCGTGCTCAGCGGGAAGACCGGCAGCCGATCGCTCACGCGTTCAGCCTAGCCGCCACCTGACCTTGGTCAACCCACCGGATCCGCCCGGCCACCCGCCGTACCGCCACCCGGTCGCGTCTCAACGCCTGGGCCCGGGGAAACGGGCTCGCGGGCGCCCCCACCCGGCGGCCTAGACTGGGCACGTGCTGAATCGGATCGACCTGCGCGGCTCCCGGAGGGACCCGCGCGGACTGCTGCCCCGTGCCCAGCTCGACGTCTCCGTGGCCGTCGAGCGGATCCGCCCGGTCGTCGAGGCGGTCCATGAGCATGGCTTCAGTGCTATCCGGGAGGCGACCGAGCGGTTCGACGGCGTCACGCTGGAGCGCCTGCGGGTGCCGGCCGCGGCGATCGCGGAGGCCGTCGAGACGCTCGACCCCGAGGTCCGGGCGGCGCTGCTGGAGATCATCAAGCGGGCCCGCAAGGTGCACGCCGACCAGAAGCGCGGCGACGTGACCACCACGGTGGTCGACGGCGGCACGGTGACCGAGCGGTGGCTGCCGGTGCGCCGGGTCGGGCTCTACGTCCCCGGCGGCCTGGCCGTCTATCCGTCCACCGTGGTCATGAACGTGGTGCCCGCCCAGGAGGCCGGGGTCGACGCGCTGGTCGTCGCCTCGCCGCCGCAGGTGGAGAACGGCGGTCTGCCGGACTCCCGGGTGCTCGCGGCGTGCGCGCTGCTCGGCGTCGAGGAGGTCTACGCGGTCGGTGGCGCGCAGGCGATCGCGATGCTGGGCTACGGCGCGGACGGCGTGGACGAGGCCGACCGCTGCGAGCCGGTCGACGTGATCACCGGGCCGGGCAACATCTGGGTGACCGCGGCGAAGCGGCTCCTCCGGGGCGCGGTCGGGATCGACGCCGAGGCCGGGCCGACCGAGATCGCCATTCTGGCCGACGAGACCGCCGACCCGCGGCACGTCGCGGCCGACCTGATCAGCCAGGCCGAGCACGACCCGCTCGCCGCGAGCGTGCTGGTCACCGACTCGCTCGCGCTGGTCGAGTCGGTCGAGGCCGAGCTCGCCGTGCAGGTGGCGGCGACCAAGCACGAGGAGCGGGTGCGCACCGCGCTCACCGGCGAGCAGTCCGGCGTCGTCCTCGTCGACGACCTGGAGCAGGGTCTCGCGGTGGTGGACGCGTACGCGGCGGAGCACCTGGAGATCCAGACCCGGGACGCCCGGGAGTGGGCGATGCGGGTGCGCAACGCCGGGGCGATCTTCGTGGGCGCCTGGTCGCCGGTGTCGCTCGGCGACTACGCGGCCGGCTCCAACCACGTGCTGCCGACCGGCGGCTGCGCCCGGCACTCGTCGGGGCTCTCCGTGCAGTCGTTCCTGCGCGGCATCCACGTGATCGAGTACGACGAGGCGGCCCTGCGCGACGTCGCCGGGCACGTGGTGGCCCTGGCCAACGCCGAAGACCTGCCCGCGCACGGTGACGCTGTGAAGGCCCGGTTCTGACATGACGACCATTGACGATCTTCCGATCCGGGACGATCTGCGGGGGAAGTCGCCGTACGGCGCACCCCAGCTGAACGTCCCGGTGCTGCTGAACACGAACGAGAACTCGTACCAGGTGCGGGAGGACGTGGTTGAGGAGATCGCCAAGGCCGTCCAGGCCGAGCTGCGTGACCTCAACCGCTACCCGGACCGGGACGCGATCGCGCTCCGCACCGAGCTCGCCGCCTACCTGGGCCACGGGCTGACCACCGCGAACGTCTGGGCCGCCAACGGGTCGAACGAGGTGCAGCAGCAGCTGCTCCAGACGTTCGCCGGACCGGGTCGCACGGCGCTCGGCTTCGGCCCGTCCTACTCGATGCACCCGCTGCTCGCGGCGGGCACCGGCACCGAGTGGATCGGCGCGCTGCGGGACCCCGACTTCGGGCTGAGCCCCGAGGCCGCGGTCGCCGAGATCGAGAGGCACGACCCGGACGTGGTCTTCCTCTGCTCGCCGAACAACCCGACCGGCACCGCCCTGGACCCGGCCGTGGTCGACGCCGTGCTGGCCGCCGCCCGGGGCATGGTCGTGGTGGACGAGGCCTACATCGAGTTCTCCCGGCCCGGCACGCCGAACGCGCTCGCGCTGCTGCCCGGCCACCCGCGCCTGATCGTCAGCCGGACGATGAGCAAGGCGTTCGGCTTCGCGGGTGGGCGGCTCGGCTACTTCGCCGCCGACCCGGCGGTGGTCGACGCGGTGCAGCTGGTCCGGCTGCCGTACCACCTCTCGGCGATCACCCAGGCCGCCGCGCGCGCCGCCGTGGTGCACCGGGAGGCGCTGCTCGCCACCGTCGAGGCGATCAAGGAGCAGCGCGACCGGATCGTCAGCACGCTGCGCGAGCGTGGCCTGAAGGTCGCCGATTCCGACGCCAACTTCGTGCTCTTCGCGGTCGGCGACGACCAGAAGGCCGTCTGGCAGCAGTTCCTCGACCGTGGGGTGCTGATCCGCGATGTCGGCTTGAAGGGCTGGCTGCGGGTCACCGCGGGAACCGAGTCCGAGACCACCGCCTTCCTGAACGCCGCTGAGGAGATCCTGTCATGAGTCGTACCGGGCGGATCGACCGTGTCACCAACGAGACCAAGGTCCTCGTCGAGATCGACCTCGACGGCACCGGCAAGGGTGATCTGAACACGGGCGTGGGCTTCTACGACCACATGCTCAACCAGCTCGCCAAGCACGGCGGGTTCGACCTCACGGTGCGTACCGAGGGCGACCTGGAGATCGACGCGCACCACACCATGGAGGACACCGCGATCGCGCTGGGCGAGGCCTTCACCCAGGCGCTCGGCGACAAGCGGGGCATCCGCCGGTACGGCTCGGCCACCATCCCGATGGACGAGGTGCTGGTCCGGGCCGCGGTCGACCTCTCCGGCCGGGCGTACGTGGTGCACGACGAGCCGCTGCTGGTGCCGTACATCGGGCCGGTCTACGCGACCAGCATGACCCGGCACATCTTCGAGGCGTTCGGCCACGCCGCCAAGGTCACCCTGCACGTGGACGTGCTGCGCGCCTGCCGTCCCGGCGGTCACCCGGACGCGCACCACGTCGTCGAGGCCCAGTTCAAGGCGTTCTCCCGGGCGCTGCGCGAGGCCGTCGAGATCGATCCCCGGAACGCGGGGTCGCTGCCCTCGACCAAGGGCGTCCTCTGATGCCGTCCGTGGTGATCCTGGACTACGGCTCCGGGAACCTCCGGTCGGCGGAGCGGGCGGTGGCGCGTACCGGAGCGGACGTCACCGTCACCGGCGACCTGGGCCTGGCCGCCGAGGCCGACGGCCTGGTGGTGCCGGGCGTGGGCGCGTACGCCGCGTGCATGGCCGGGATCGAGGAGCTGAAGGCGGGCCCGGTGATCGCCGAGCGGGTCACCGCCGGCCGTCCCGTGCTCGGCATCTGCGTGGGCATGCAGGTGCTCTTCGAGTCCGGCGTCGAGCACGGGGTGGAGACCGCGGGCCTGGGGCTGCTGCCCGGCTCGGTCACCCGGCTGCACGCCGAGCGGATCCCGCACATGGGGTGGAACACGGTCACCGTGCCGTTCGGCTCCAAGCTGCTCGCGGACGCGGGCGCCGGCACCCGGTTCTACTTCGTCCACTCGTACGCGGCACAGGACCTGGACGCGCTGTCCCGGGCCGGTGCGAAGGTGACCACGGCGGCGCACGACCTGCCGTTCGCGGCCGTGGTGGAGCACGGCGCTCTCAGCGCCGCCCAGTTCCATCCTGAGAAGTCCTCGGACGCCGGGTTTGCGCTGCTCAGCAACTGGGTCACCGGTCTAGGGTGAGTAAGGAGCGGGCGCGGCGGCGGGCCGAGCGGCTCGTCGTCGAGGAGCGGGAGAAGGCGGCCCGCGCCCGTCGCCGGAAGCGCCGGGCGTTCCTGCGGCGGATCACCACCCCGCCGAAGGTGTCGCTGCCCAGTAACGGGCGGCTGTACCGCCGCAGCCGGAACCAGCGGGTCGGCATCGTGGTCGTCCCGCTGATCGCCATCGCGGCGGTCTGGCTCTTCGTGCCGGAGCCCGCGCTGCGGATCCTGCTCACCGTGCTACTCGTTCTCGCGGTACCGGCGCTCGTCGTCATCGTGCTCGGCCGCCGTTCCTGAAGTCCGATCACCGCCGTTCCTGAGTCTGATCGCCGCCGTTCGTGAAGTCTGATCGCCGCCGTTCATGAAGTCTGATCAAGGAGAGAGATCCACGTGACCCTGCAACTGCTGCCCGCCGTCGACGTGGCCGACGGTCAGGCGGTCCGCCTGGTCCAGGGCGCCGCCGGCTCGGAGACCGCGTACGGTGACCCGCTCGAAGCCGCGCTGGCCTGGCAGAACGACGGCGCCGAGTGGATCCACCTGGTCGACCTGGACGCCGCGTTCGGCCGGGGCTCGAACGCCGAGCTGCTCGCCGACGTGGTGCGCCGCCTCGACGTCAAGGTGGAGCTCTCCGGAGGCATCCGGGACGACGAGTCGCTGACCCGGGCCCTGTCCACCGGCGCGCAGCGGGTCAACATCGGCACCGCGGCGCTGGAGGACCCGCAGTGGTGCGACCGGATCTGCGGCGAGTACGGCGACCGCGTCGCGATCGGCCTGGACGTCCGGGGCCGTACCCTGGCCGCCCGCGGCTGGACCCGGGAGGGCGGCGACCTGTACGAGGTGCTGGCCCGGCTGGACAAGGCCGGCGCGTCGCGTTACGTGGTCACCGACATCACCAAGGACGGCACCATGCGCGGGCCGAACCTGGACCTGCTCCGCGAGGTCTGCGCGGCTACCGACAAGCCGATCATCGCGAGCGGTGGCGTCTCGACGCTGGAGGACCTGCAGGCGCTGGCCACCCTCGAGTCGATCGGCGTGGAGGGCGTGATCGCCGGCAAGGCGCTCTACGCGGGCGCCTTCACGGTCCGCGAGGCCCTGGCCGCTCTCGCCGCGGCCTGAAGTTAAGGCTTGCTACATCCTGGATGTAGCAATTTTCGCTGGTGCTTAACGGTGGGCGCGGGACACGCTGGCATCCATGAAACCGCGTGACCTCGCGCTCGCCGTCGCCGTGGCGGCGGTCTGGGGCGTCAACTTCGTCGTGATCGAAACCGGTCTCGATCACTTCCCGCCGCTGCTCTTCTCCGCCCTGCGCTTCACCCTCGCCGCCTTCCCCGCGCTGCTCTTCGTGGGCCGCCCGCAGGTGCCCTGGCGCTGGGTCGCGGCGGTCGCCCTGATCCTCGGCGTGGTCAAGTTCTCGCTGCTCTTCGCCGGGATGGCCGCCGGGATGCCGGCCGGGCTCAGCTCGCTGGTGCTGCAGAGCCAGGCGATCTTCACGATGCTCTTCGCCACCCTGTTCCTGCGCGAGCGGCCCCGTCCGGTGCAGATCGCCGGCCTGGTGGTGGCGGCGAGCGGGGTACTGCTGGTCGCCACCCGGATGGGCGCGAACCTGCCGGCCTTCCTGCTGGTCATCGGCGCCGCGGTGGCGTGGGGCCTGTCGAACGTGGCCACCCGCAGGGCCTCCCCGCCGGACACCCTGCGCTTCATGGTCTGGGTCAGCGCGCTCGCCGCCGGACCGCTGCTCGTGCTCTCCCTGCTGATCGACGGCCCCGCCGCCGACCTGGCCGCGTTCCGCTCGATCGACACCGAGGCGGTGCTGGCCCTGCTCTACATCGCGTTGCTCTCCACGCTCGCCGGGTTCGGCGTCTGGGGCTACCTGATCCGCCGGTACGGCGCCGCCACGGTCGCCCCGTTCTCGATGCTGGTCCCGTTCTTCGGCATCGCGTCGGCCGCGCTGATCCTCGGCGAGCCGGTGCACGCGGTCGACGTGATCGGCGGCGTCCTGGTCGTCGGCGGCGTGCTTTTGGGACTGCTCCGGGCCGCGCCGAAGCAGGCGTTGACACTGGCTAGGGTGGAGGCATGACGGTCGCGGTGCGTGTGATCCCCTGCCTGGACGTGGATGCCGGACGGGTGGTGAAGGGCGTCAACTTCCTCGACCTCCGCGACGCCGGCGACCCGGTCGAGCTGGCGGCGGCCTACGACGCGGCGGGCGCCGACGAACTGACCTTCCTCGACGTGACCGCCTCCTCGGACGATCGGGGCACGATGCTCGACGTCGTACGGCGTACCGCGGAATCGGTCTTCATTCCGTTGACCGTCGGCGGTGGCGTGCGGTCGCCGGAGAACGTGGACGTGCTGCTGCGGGCCGGCGCCGACAAGGTGGGCGTGAACACCGCGGCGATCGCCCGTCCGGAGTTGATCAGGGAGATCGCCGAGCGCTTCGGCAACCAGGTGCTGGTCCTCTCGCTCGACGTGCGCCGCGCCGCCGACCAGCCGTCCGGCTGGGAGGTCACCACGCACGGCGGACGCCGCAGCGCCGGCCTGGACGCGGTCGACTGGGCGGCCCGGGTGGCCGAGCTGGGCGCCGGCGAGATCCTGCTGAACTCGATGGACGCCGACGGCACCAAGTCCGGTTTCGATCTGGAGCTGATCCGCGCGGTCCGCGCGGTGGTCGACATCCCGGTGATCGCCAGCGGCGGCGCGGGCGCGGTCGAACACTTCGCCCCGGCGGTCGAGGCCGGCGCCGACGCGGTCCTGGCCGCCAGCGTCTTCCACTTCGGCGAGCTCACGATCGGTCAGGTCAAGGAGAGCCTGCGCGGCGCGGGCACCCCGGTCCGCTGACGATTCCGTGCCTTTTCCGGTACGGCCGTGGGCGCGGTTTCAGACCGCCCGAGCCAACGGGAGGTCGCGCAGGCGCGCATTGATCAGAGCGGCCATATCCTCGGACAACGGAAGATCGCGTGCGAGCCGGGACCAGGTCGTACGCATCGATGCGGCGAACGCGGCCGCCACGTCGACCAGGTCTTCCGGACGTGGGTAGCCGATTCGCGTGCCGAACTGCTCGAAGGTCGCCGGTGTGACGGCCTTGAAGTCTTTCGACCGGTTGAGGTTCAGCGCGAGGGTGTCCGCCCGAAACGGTTTGTAGACGACCGTGGACACGAAATCGTATGCCGGGCTGAGGGTGGCCTTCCGATCATTGTCGTAGATCAGGGACCAGTTTTTGAGGTGAGCGTCGCCGTTGCCCATCAGGACCGCGGCGACCAGCCGGCGAACGAACTCGCGAACAGCGTTCTCGCCGGCCAGGCTCAGGAGGACCCTTCCGATCGATTCGTAGTTCGCGTGCCGGTATTTCTCTTCGGGATAGACGTCGAAGACCTGTGCGAAGTCCTCGATGTGGCGGCGTCCGTCGTCGGTCCTGTCGAACCGCTCGATGGCGAAGACCTTGGTGCCGGGATCGATCAGGCCTTCCGGAATCCCACCTACATCCTCGGCCCGGAGGAGTTCGATGGTGGGCACATCCACTCCTGACTCCTTCAGCCAGGTCATCATGGAGTATTCGTTCTCGGGAACCTGGCTGAATTCGTGGAACGGGAGTTTGGCGATCCAGTTTCCGCCCTCACCCGTCGCCGGAAAGGTGAGACCGCGACGATCACGCAGCATGGACAGCTTGAGCTGGATACCGGCCAGGGAGAACTTGAGTCGTACGCCTTCCAGACCGTCCTGTCCCGATGGCGCGTCGTCCGACTCGTCGACGGGATCCCAGTCATCCAGGGGTACCAGGGTCACGGCTCCAGGAAGATCGTGCCCTAATCCGGCTATCAGGTGGAATTCGCGCTCGGGATGCACACCCAGCTGGCGAGCAACGATCTCGCGTAGCGGACCGGCTTTCTCCGGCAACAGGTTCGAGAACCAGGGCGTCAGTCGTTGCCGACTCGATCTGGTCCGCGTGGGGTCGTCCTCGAACGTCTGGCCGAGCACATGTCGCGGCTGTGTTTCGAGGTAATGAGTGTCCGGGGTGAACTGAATGGCGTTTTTCTGCAGCGTCATCTCGCCGACGGTGACGTCGTGAAGGTTGACGAGTAGACGCAGCGGGCGCTCAGCCGACATGCACCAGGTCCCCTCCCGGAACGTCGTCCGTGACGAGAAGGGCGCTGATGGCGGGCCGGTCCGAGGCGCCCCACTCGGCGTAGCGGGCCACAACGGGCCGTAGGAGATCACCCAGAAGTCGCTTCCGCCCCTTCCGGAAGGCGGCGACGTCCCCGGATTTCAGGGTCTCCACCAGTTCGGCGGAGAGGGCATGCGAGGCCAGCAGGTCAGGATCGTCGATCGTGTCGATGAGGCTCTCCACATCGCCGTCGTCGGGCGCCGACAGAATCGGAACACCGGCGAGGAGGTGCGACACGTCGTGGCCGTGCTCCGCCATCAGATCGGAGAGAGGCAGGAGAGCACCCGTCGCCAAGGAACGAGGACCGAGGGCGGCCAGCGCCAGCGGTTTGCTGATCTGGGCGATGAGGCCGTTGGCCGGAGCCTTGGACGGCACATGGCGAAGCAGCCGGGCAGCGTCCGCGGAGTCTTCGCCGTGGAGCAGCGCCCCCGCGTATCTAGAGGTGCTGTGCCGGGGACTCGTCATCGCTCGCCACAGCCAGCGGCGCAGAAGAATCCGGGCTCGGGGCGAAGCGGACGGATTCAGCTGGAAGAACCTGACCAGCGTGGGTAGATGATTGGCGTGCGGCTGCCAGAGGGACAGGTGCGGGATGCCGGCCTCGTCGCGCAGCCAGTCAGTGGCCTTCGTGAGGGCGTTCGTCAGGTTCGGTGCCCGGCTCTCGGTGTCATTCTCAGTGATGCCGGACATCTGGATGATGTCGAGCGCGACATTCTCCGAGGACCGGCCGAGTCCCATGCCTGCGAGCCGGTCGGCGATGGCGCGCAGATCGATATCCGAGTCTTCATCGGTGCGGGGATGCCGGGCGTGGAACAGGTCTGCGCGACTGAGCGCGACGCCGTTCGCGTTGAGCCGGACGAACACCTCGGCGGCCGACTCGGAGGAGACTCCCGACATCCTTACCAGGAGAAGCGGGTAGTTGAGGATCTGTGTCCGGACGTCCACCGCCCGCTCGACCGCGTCGGTGCTGTATGCCTCGAGGTCGAGAAGCCGGGCCGTGAACCTGTGGGTGTCGTTGAGCGCGTCGAGCGGCAACTGATGCGACAGCAGCGTCGTGCCGGCTTTGCGCTCGGTTACCGACTCTGTCTCCACGTCGTAGACGAGTCGGAGGGAGGCCGGCGTTGAGTCATCGCCCAGCAGTGCCCCGGCCAGCGTGCTGAGACGCTGGACACCGTCGAGAACCCACAGGGCGAGGGGATCCGCGGTCGCATCGATGCCGATGCTGCCGAACTGGATGCGTTCCGCCTCGGCCGGTCCTTCGGTGACGACTATCGTGCCCGTCGGAAGTCCCGCGATGATGCTCTCGAAGAAGGGAACGCTCTGCTGGGACGTCCAGGCGAACGGGCGATGAAATGCGTACGGCCGGAAGCGGCCGTCGCGGATCAGGCGAAGTGTCTCCGCGACGGTCAGGGTGAATGGCGCCGTTCCGGGTCGGGCCATCGGTTTCACCCCGAATCGTTGCTGGACGGCATTCCCCTCCGCATATCTAACCGTACGCGCGGCTGTGCGCGGTCGACGCCACCGCGGTGGCGTCAGCGGCCGTCGGCGAGGCGGAGGCTGTACTCGCGGACGGCGGCGTTGTAGGTCTGGTCGTCGAGGGACCAGTCGGTGTAGCCCGGCTGGCTCGCGCGGTTGAGCTGGGCCTGCAGGGTCATCACCGCCGAGGAGAGGCCGCTGAACGGGCGGGTGCGCCAGAGCTGCTCGCCGGCCGGGGCGACCTCGATGATGTCGTCCTCCACGGTGAGCAGGCCGGCGCCGGAGAGGCGGCGGATCGCCTCCTGCAGGTCGTCGCGGCTCGGCACGCTGTGGTGCAGGAAGTCGGCCGCGGCCAGCAGATCGGCGAGCGTCGCTCCGGTGACCGGCAGTGCCGCGTGCATCGCCCGGTCACGCTCGAGGCGCTCGGCGATGACCGCGGAGACGAAGACCCACGCGTCGTTCCAGTTCCAGCCGCCGACCCCCATGCCGCAATGATGCCGTGCCATGAGCGCGCCCGGAAGCGAATGTGTCCGGATGATCACCGGCTCGTGACCACCCGCAATACGGGTCTTAACCGGACTGGAACCGCATATGCCGTACTTCGGGGTCGGCGCGTCCCAATGTTCGGGATTCGCACCCCTGTGCGGTATGTGCAAGTTGCAGATCACATCTTGACCGGGGCCGATGCCAATTCCTCGATGATAAAGTGCCAATCCACGGAGGTGGCTATGACAACGTCGGTACGCGGTGACCAATTGGCCCGTCTGCTGGGCCGGTGGCATTCCCTGCCCGGCCGGCACAAGAGCCCCGACTACGCCGCTCTGGCCGCCGCCGTCCGGGGTCTGCTCGCCGACGCGCGGCTGGCCCTCGGTGTCCGCCTCCCCGCCGAACGGGAGCTCGCCGAAGCCCTGGGGATCAGCCGGACCACGGTCTCGGCGGCGTACCGGGCGCTCCGCGAATCCGGCCACCTGACCAGCCGCCGCGGCGCCGGGAGCTGGACCACCCTGCCGACCGGCCATCGGGTGGCCACCTCCGGGCTCTGGACCCCGGACGACGACCTCGACATGATCGACATGGGGGTGGCGGCCTCCGCCGCCCCGGTCGAGCTGGTCGGCGCCGCCCGGGCCGCCGCCGAGGACCTGCCGCGCTACCTGGGCAGTGCCGGCTACCACCCGACCGGCCTGGCCGAGCTGCGCGCGGCGATCGCGGACCGCTACACCGAGCGCGGTGTGCCCACCTCGGCCGAGCAGGTCCTGATCACCAGCGGCACCCAGCAGGCCCTCGACCTGGTGCTCCGGCTCTCCGTCCCGGCCGGCGCGCCGGTGCTGGTGGAGACGCCCACCTATCCGAACGCGCTGGCCGCGCTCGCCGCCCGCCGGGCCCGGATCAGCACGCACGGCATGGACACCGCGACCGGCTGGGACGGCGAGCTGCTGCTCGGGGCGCTGCGGCAGACCCGGCCCCGTCTGGCGTACGTGATCCCGGAATTCCACAATCCGACCGGGCACCTGATGCCGGCCGAGCTGCGCGAGCGGATGGTCGCCACCGCCCACTCCACCGGGACCGAGCTGGTGGCCGACGAGTCCTTCGTGGAGCTGCCGCTGGACGACACCGCGATGCCGCCGCCGGTGGCCGCCTTCGACCGGCACTCCCGGGTGATGTCGATCGGCGGGATGAGCAAGCCGTACTGGGGTGGCCTGCGGATCGGCTGGGTGCGCGCGTCGGCCCCGATGGTGCAGCGGCTCGCCGCGATCCGGGTCGGTGTCGACATGGCCAGCCCGGTGCTGGAGCAGCTGGTCGCGGTCCGGCTGCTGCAGCAGAGTACGGAGATCGTCCAGGCCCGCCGGGCGCAGCTGCGGTTCCGCCGGGACACCCTGGTCACCGCGCTGCGCGAGATGCTGCCCGAGTGGCGCTTCTCCGTCCCGGCCGGCGGCGTGACGCTCTGGGCCGAGATGGACGGGCCGATCTCCAGCGCGCTCTCCCGGGCCGCCGAGGAGGTCGGCGTCCGGCTGGCGCCCGGCCCCCGGTTCGGCCTGGACGGCACCCTGGAGCGCTTCCTCCGGCTGCCCTTCACGCTGGCCGCCGACGACCTCACCGAGGCCGTCCGCCGGATCGCCTCGGTCCGCCACGACCTCGACCGGGCCCCCCGCCCCACGTGGCGCACCCCGGCCGTCATCGCCTGAGCCCGCCCGGCGCGGCCATGCGGTGGTTCGGCCAGGACCGTGAGGCTCGTTTCCGCCGGGGCCGGGGGAGGAGGCCGCGTCGATGATCTCAGGTGCGGATCTTCCTCGCCGATGGGAACGCGAGTCCTTCCCCACGGCCCCACGGAGTCCTCATGCTGCTCACCGCGAAACGCCGGATCGCTGCCGCCGCCGCGGTCGCGACGGTCGCGACGCTCGCCGTGGCGGCGCCCGCGTACGCCGCGGCGCTCTCCTCGGTCGGCTGGTCCGTGTCCCAGCCGCAGCCCGGCACCAGCAGCGTGCGGTACACCTGGACCTTCACCACGGCGACCACCGGCACCATCGCGGACGTGACGATGTCGGTGCCCTCGGGGACCACCGGCGCCTCGCTCACCGTCGGTGACCTGTACGGGCTGAGCACCGGCACCGCCAGCCTGAACACCGGCACGAACACGGTGACCTTCACGGTGACCACGCCCGCCTCGGTCGCCGCGGGCACCGGGGTCCTGATCTCGCTGGACGGCTTCACCAACACCTCCACCGCGAACTCGTACAGCAGCGTGGTGACGACCGAGGTGAGCGGGCCCGCGACGCTGGACAGCGGCACCAGCAACACCGTGGCGATCAACGACACCTCCACCGCGGTCAAGGTGGTGGTCGCCCAGTCGACCGCGTTCAGCAGCGACACCACCACGTTCGGGCTGGTGATGGACCCGTCGGTGAGCGCGCTGCAGACGCAGACCCACGACGTCGCGCTGACCGTGGCCACCAACGCGGCGAACGGGTACACGCTGCGGACCCAGATCAACCACCAGCCGCTCGGCGCGAACCGGGGCGGCACGCTCGGCGCGGTCAGCGGGACGGTGGCCGGCTCGAACTCCTCGCCGGGCGCGGACACCTTCGGCTACACGGTGCACTCCAGCACCAGCTCCAGCGGCAGCGGGTCGGTGCAGGGGCAGATCGGCACCGGGTACGCCGGGTACACGGCGGGCACCTGGTCCAGCTCGATCTACACCTCGACCGGGCCGACCAACAGTGACGCGATCACGCTCCGGAACCGGGCGCAGGTCGACTACCTGCTCAAGGCCGACGACTACAACGCCAGCATCACCTATTCCGTGACGCCGAGCTACTGAACCCGTACCCGAAGAAGGCAAGGAAGGGGCCACCGGTGCGCAGGCTGACCGCTCTGACCGCGACCCTGGCGGCGACCCTGGTCGTGGCCGGCACGGGCCCGGCCGTCGCACTCGCCGCACCGGTGGCCGCCGCGGCGACCGCGGCCGATTTCTCGGTCAGCACCTCGGCGGAGCGGCTGGAACCGGACGCGAACGGTGACGTCGACACCCAGCTGACCATCGCGAACAACGGCGACCAGGCGCTCACCGTGGCGATCCGGGCGACCGGCGTGACGGCGAAGGACGACGGCCAGGTCGAGTTCTCCGACCAGGCGGACGGCGTCTGGTCGAAGACGGCCACCTTCCCGTCCTCGCTGGAGCTCGCGGCGCGCACCTACCAGCGTGTCCCGGTCAGCCTGCACCGGCCGGCCGGGCTGCTGCCGGACATCTACCTGATCGGGTTCGTGGTCGAGGCCCAGCCCAGCGGCGCGTCCGCGGCGGTCAAGGTCTACCACCAGATCGGCGCGCTGCTCACCGTCGAGATCCCCGGTTCCCGGGACCGGAAGATGGCCGTCACGGTCGACGACACCTCGTGGATCCACCTCGGCTCGACGTTCCGCGGCGAGTTCCGGGTCAGCAACGTCGGTGAGGCGGCCGCGCTCGGCCGTGGCCAGGTCAAGGTGGACTCCACGCTGACCAAGGAGAACGTCGGGACGTTCCAGGCCACCGACCAGATGGAGCTCTTCCCGTCCGGCACCACCCGGCACCTGGAGTACGAGTACACGGCGCACGGTCTCTTCCTGATCGCCCGCCCGCAGGCCCAGGTCCTGTACGGCAGCGGCAGCGGCATCCTGCAGATGGCCGAGGGCGACGGCCGGTCGATCCTGATCATCCCGTGGCTCACCCTCATCCTGCTCGGCGCGGTCGCGGTGGCGCTCAGCGGCTACCTCTACTGGCTGCGGCGGCGCCGGCTGCTGCTGGCCGCCGAACGCCGTGACCGGAAGGGGAGGCACCGGCAGACGTGGCGACGCCGGGCGTCCGCATGCGCCGATTGACCCGTGCCCGTACCCGTACCCGGGCCGCGCTGATCTGCGTCCTGGTGCTCCTGGCCGGGCAGCTGGTGGCGGCCACCCCGGCGCGGGCCGCCAACGCCGGGGACCTGGCCACCGTCGCCGGTGGACCGGGGGCCAACGCCAAGTCGGCCACCGCGATCGCGATGGGCGCGCGGGGCCTGGCACTCAACGCCGCGGGTACGGTCCTCTACGTCGCGGACATCTTCGCCAACGTGGTCCGGAGCATCACGCTGAGCACCGGGCTCACCTCGGTGATCGCCGGCATGGGCGCGAACAACAGCAACGGCGACGGCGGAGCGGCCACCTCGGCGGGCATCAACACCCCCGCCGACCTGGCCGTGGACGCCGCCGGTGACCTCTGGATCGCGGCCCAGCTGAACAACAAGATCCGCAAGGTGACGATGAGCACCGGCATCATGAGCTCACCGATCAGCAGCGGCCTGAACAACCCGCAGGGCGTGGCGTTCAACTCCTCCGGCGACGGGTTCATCGCGGACACCTACAACGGCAAGGTGCTCAAGTACTCCGGCGGCACGGTCACCACGTTCGCCTCCGGGCTCAACCGGCCCAGCAACATCGCGTTCGACAGCGCCGGCAACGTCTACGTCACCGACTGCCAGAACCACGTGGTCTACCGCTGGACCTCGGCCGGCGCCTCGAAGACCGTCGTGGCCGGGAACAGCACGCTGATCTCCGGTACGGCGGTGGACGGCGTCCTGGCGACCGCGAGCGGCCTGAACTGCCCGCGCGGCATCGTCATCGACTCCTCGGACGTCGTCTACATCTCCGACTCGGCGAACAACCGGATCCGGAGGTTCACCGTGGGCGGCACGATCAGCACGATCGCGGGCACCGGGACCGCCGGAATGGGCGGCGACGGCGGCGCGGCGACCTCGGCGACCCTGGACCACCCGACCGACCTGGTCGAGGACGCGTCGACCGGGCGGTTCTACGTCTCCCAGGGCGGCGACCAGATCAGCGACGCGGGTGCGAAGGACTGGGGCGTCCGCAGCTTCATCCCCGGCGGGAACATCTCCACGGTCGGCGGCAACGGCTGGTGGGGACAGAGCGGGGACGGCGGCCCGGCCACCGACGCGCAGCTCTACCGGCCGGGCGGGGTGGCGTTCGACTCCTCGAACGGGCTCTACATCGCCGACACCGGGAACAACCTCGTCCGTACGGTCTCCGCCGGAGTGATCACCACGTTCGCCGGAACCGGACTGACCGGCGGCACCACGGCGACCGACGGCGGCGCCGCGACCAGCGGGAACCTCTCCACGCCACAGGACGTCGCGGTCGACTCCGGCGGTGCGGTCTACATCGCGGACACCGGGCACCACCGGATCCGCAGGGTCTCCGGCGGCGTGATCGGCACGGTGGCCGGCACCGGCACGTCCGGCTCGACGACCACCGGCGTCGCGGCCACCACGCTGCTCAGCTCGCCGTGGGGCGTCTCGGTCACCGCGAGCGGGCGGATCTACATCGCGGACACCGGCAACAACCGGATCCTGATGATGAACGGCACCGCGATCAGCGTGGTGGCCGGCACCGGCACGTCCGGGTACTCCGGGGACGGCGGCGCACCCACCGGCGCCAAGCTGAACGGGCCGCGGGACGTCAAGGTCGACGAGCACAGCGGGGACGTCTACATCGCGGACACCGGCAACCACGTGGTCCGCCGGATCCGCAACGGCGTGATCACCACGGTGGCCGGGACGGGTTCCTCGCCGCTGTCGGACGCCGGGGACGGCGGGCTCGCCACCGCGGCCGTGCTCGACTCGCCGGACGGGCTGGAGACCGACGCGGACGGCAATCTGTACATCGCCGACGGGGACTCGACCGCGGCGCCGTACGGCGGAAGTGTGATCCGCCGCGTCGACAAGCACGGGGTGATCCACCACCTGGCCGGCAAGTACAACAGTTACTCCTGGGCGGGCGACGGCAGCGCGGCGGCGGCGACCTCGGCCCGGATCCACACGCCGGGGCGGATGGCGTTCGACTCGTCCGGCACGCTGTACTTCCCGAACGCGGGAGAGCTGCGGGTGCGCTCGATCGCCGTGGAGACCGGGGGCGCGTACTTCTGGGTCTCGGACGCCACGGCCGGCGCGACCGGGGTGATCTACGGCTGGGAGTTCGTGGCCCGGACCGGCGCGACGATCGGGAGCGTCACGATCACCGTGCCGGCGGCGGCGAGCGGCTCCGGTCTCTACCTGGTCAGCGCCGTGCACCTGCCGAAGACCGGGACGGTGACCCTCTCCGGGAGCACGCTGACCTACACGCTGAGCTCGCCCGTGACCGTGCCGGCCGGACGGCACATGTACCTCTCGGTCGCCGGCTTCACCAACACCGCCTCCAGCAACTTCTACTACAGCACCATCACTTCGCGTACGTCCGGAGGAGGCGGCATCGACGTCTCCTCCTCCGGCGCGGTGTACTTCAGCACGGCGTCCGCGGTCCTGGTCCTGCCGAATCCGGACGCCACGGTCACCGCGCCTGCCCAGCAGGTGATCTATGTGGACCCGTTCCTGCGGGCCGACACCACGCTGGTCTCCGCGGTGAACGTCCACACCGACGCGACCAGGGGGTACTCGCTGACGATCGCCGGGACGGCGCTGACCGGGACGGCGGGGACGCTGAGCGCGGTCTCCAGCGGACTGGCGAGCCCGGCGTCGTCGTTCACCGCGGGGCACTTCGGCTACACGGTCGGGGTGAGCGGGGCCGGCTCCTTCGCGGGGACGGCGGGCGCGTACGCCGGGTACACCTCGGCGGGGGAGACCGCGGTGACCGCGACCAAGCCGACCACGGTCGGCGGGGACACCGTCTCGGTCACCAACCGCCTCAAGGTCGACCACCTGCAGAAGGCGGGCGTGTACACCGGCACGGTGACCTACCGGGTGACCGGCTCCTACTAGCCCGGGCTCCGAAACACAGGCTAGACCAGCCAGACACCGTCGCGCATCAGGGTGCGGCCGGGGTGCTCGTTCACCTCGCGCCAGGCCTGGATGCGCTCCGGCCGCAGCACGAGGAAGGAGTATCCCGGGCCGGACGCGCGGGGGTCCCAGTCGTTCTGGGCGACGTAGGCGGCCCCGATCCGCTCCGCCCGGTCGGCCCGGTGAACCTCCTCCAGCACCGCGTCGATCATCACGACGTCGCGGGTGTGCCCGGCCGCGACCCGGGCCCGCCGGCGGGCGACCAGGTTCCGCGCGACCGGGGTGTCCGTGCCGGTGGCCAGGACGATCCGTTCGTCGATCCAGGCCATCGTCAGCGGCACCAGGAACGGCCGGTCCCCGTCGGCGGTCGCCACCCACACGTCGGCGACCGGCGCGCCGAGCGTGGCCAGGATGTCCGCTTTCCGCTGTGCCGCGCTCCGGGGCTCCTCCATGCGATCACTCTAAGGGGCCCCGGACGGCCCGGTCAGAGCTGGGCGAGCGAGCCCTCGTACATCTTGTCGATCTCGGCCGCGAAGTTGGTCTCCACGCTGCGGCGCTTGATCTTCATGGACGGGGTGATCTCGCCGGCCTCGATGCTGAGGTCGCGCGGGAGGATGGTGAACTTCTTGATCGTCTCCCAGCGGTTGAGCCGGTCGTTCAGCTCCTTGATGTAGCCCTCGACCAGGGCGTGCGTCTCCGGGGCGGCGACGATCTGGTCGTAGGACTTCCCGGCGAGCGGGCCCTGCGCCGCCCAGCCGGCGATCGCGTCCTCGTCGAGCGAGATCAGCATGGTGACGAAGTTGCGGGACTGGCCGATCACGATGGCCTGCGAGGTGTACGGGCAGACCGCCTTGAACGCGCCCTCGATCGCGGACGGGGCGATGAACTTGCCGCCGGACGTCTTGACCAGGTCCTTCTTGCGGTCGGTGATGCGCAGGTAGCCGTCGGCGTCGAGCTCGCCGATGTCGCCGGTGCGCAGGAAGCCGTCCTCGGTGAACGCCTCCTTCGTCGCCTCGGGCAGGTTGTGGTAGCCGCGCATCACCGGGGCGCCGCGGAGCAGCACCTCGCCGTCGGTGTCGAGGCGTACCTCGATGTCGCCGATCGCCTCGCCGACCGAGCCGATCTTGAGGCGGCCGCGGCGGTTCACGAAGTTGCCGGCGCACGCCTCGGTCATGCCGTAGCCCTCCAGGATCGGGAGGTTGGCGGCGGCGAAGAACTCGGCGATCTCGCGGCTCAGCGCGGCCGAACCGCTGACCAGCACGCGCAGGTTGCCGCCGAGCTTCTCCTGCAGCTTCGAGAAGACGAGCTTCTCGGCGACCGCGTACTCCGCGGTGAGCAGGGCGGGAACCGGCTTGCCGGCCTGCTCCAGGGCGACCTTGCGCTTGCCGGTGGCCACCGCCCAGCTGAAGATCTTCGGCTTCAGGCCGCCGCCGCTCAGGCCGCTGGTGACGGTCTTGTTGTAGACCTTCTCGAAGATCCGGGGCGGGGCGCACATCAGCGTCGGGCGGATCACCGCGAGCTTGTCGATCAGCTTGTCCACCCGGCCGTCGACGTAGGTCGGCACGCCCACGTGCACGATGCCGCAGAGCAGCGTCTTGCCGAACGCGTGCGCCATCGGCAGCCAGAGGTAGTGCAGGTCGGTGGGGGAGAAGAGGCCGAGGTGGTCCTGCGCCACGCCCTCCCAGGTCCAGCCGCGGTGCAGCAGCTCGACGCCCTTGGGGCGGCCGGTGGTGCCGGAGGTGTAGATCAGGGTGGCCACGTTCTCCGGGCCGAGCTGCTCGACGATCCCGTCGATCAGGCCGGGCTGCTGCCGGAGCGCTGCGGCGCCCCGCTCCTCCAGCTCGGCGAGGGTGATCTGCGGCGGGGTCGCGCCGGCGTCGGCGGGGCCGTCGATCAGCACCACCGTGGTCACGCTGGACTCGCTGCCGGCGATCTTCAGCGCCTGCTTCGGGTTCTCGGCGATGAGCACCTTGGACCCGGAGTCGGAGACGATGAACGCGGTGTCCTCCGGCTCGGTGGTCGGGTAGACCGTGGTGGCCGCGGCGCCGGCGACGTTGATGCCGAGGTCGGCGAGGACCCATTCCAGGCGGGTGCCGGAGAGGATCGCGACCCGGTCCTCCAGGCCGACGCCGAGCTCGCGCAGGCCGGCGGCGATCGCCCGGGCCCGCTCGCCGACCTGGCGCCAGTTCAGCCAGTCCATGCCGTCGTCGGTCGCGTTCGGCCCGGCGAACGCCCGCGCGTCCGGGGTCTTGGCCACGCGCTGGAACAGCATGTCCGGGATCGACCGGTAGGGAACCTCAAGAGCCATCGGGCGCCGCCTTCAACCAAGGACCGAGGGTAGGTAACGTCTTTGTTACCGGAGGGTAATGCCAGTGCGGCAGCACGGCTAGAGCGCCCCGGCAACTATCAATCCTAGTCGCGCGGCTCTCCGGCCGGAGATCTCCGTGCTCCGCTCGCGCTAGGCGGTCGCTTCAAGAGCCTTCATGGTACGGATCCCCGCCCCCGCCGTGGCCGTCCCCGCGGAGATCAGCACCGATGCGGCGAAGAACAGCAGGGTGGGCGAGCCGCCCCACGCGGTGACCAGCAACCCGGCCACCAGGGGAGCGCTGACCGCGACCGACTTGGCGGCCACGAAGACCACGCTGACCACCCGGCCCTGCAGGTGGTCCGGGGTGATCGCGGCCTGGTAGCCGAAGAGCGCCGCGTTGATCGCCGGGCCGACCGCCACCGCGATCGCCACCGGCACCGCGGCGGCGAGGCTTTCCGCGAGCGCCGCGCTGAGCGCCAGCACCACCGGCGTGGTCCAGCAGAGCAGCTGAACGAGCCGGGCCAGCGGCAGACGGCGCTGGATCGCCGGGGCGGCCACCGCGCCGGCCAGCCCGCCCGCGCTGACGATGGTCTCGGTCAGCCCGATCACGCCGGGCGGGGTGCCGTGCCGCTGCAGGTTCAGGATGATCGCGAAGATGGCGCCGTTGATCGCGAAGTTCAGCGGCGCGGCGATCAGCAGCACCGCCCGCAGGAACGGCTCGGTCAGCACGAACCGGATGCCCTCGGCCAGCGCGGCGGCGTGCCCGGCGGCGGGCTCCACGCGCTTCTCCTGGAGCGGTTTGCGGATCATGCTGACCCCGGCGAGCGAGGCCAGGAACGAGACGGTGTTGCCGAGGAACGGCCAGGCGTGGCCGAGCCCGAAGAGCAGGCCGCCCAGCGGGGGACCGGCGAGCGAGGCGCCGTACACCCGGGCCTCGTTGCGGGCGATCGCATCGGGCAGCTGCGGGGCCGGCACGATGCTGCGCAGCGCGGCGCGCTCGGTGGTGTCGAAGAGGGTCACGCAGGCGCCGTCCACCGCCACCACCGCGATGATCAGGGCGAGCCCGGCGTTGCCGGTCGCCACGGCCGCGGTCAGGATCGCGTACGCGACGACGCGGACGGCGTCGCAGGCGCGCAGGGCCCGGCGGCGGTCCACCCGGTCGGTGAGGACCCCGGCGGGCAGACGGCAGATCAGCTGGACGATCAGGCCCACGGTGCCGACCAGCCCGGCCTGCACGGCCGAGCCGGTGATCGCCAGCACCAGCAGCGGCGCGGCCAGCGTGGCGACGGTGGAGCCGAGGTCGGAGAGTGCCTGGCCGGCCCAGAGCAGATTGAACTCACGGTTCCGCCAGAGACTGTTCACCTGCGAGGAGCTCCTCCGGACGTACACGACAGGCCGGCGAGAGGGTGACCGGCCCGCCGGGGCCGGCCACCGCGGTCGTCAGGCGGCGATGGGGTTGAGAAGGGACACGCCGGGGTCCTCGGTCAGCAGGGAGACGGACACGCCCGGGTCCTCGATCAGCAGGGACACGCCCGGATCGGTCGTCTCCTCGTCGGCGAGCGTGGTCACGCTCGCACCCAGGCCCGCGGCCAGGCCTCCCCCGAGAACTACTGCCAGTACGGCGGTCGCCGGGAATCCGCCACGTCGGATCACCATCTTCTTCCCTCCGGTCGATGTGGACGCTCTGTGTGAGCGTAAGCGTGACCGGGTGTCACCGGGTATACCGGATTGTCTATACCGTGATGCCGTGGACCTGGTCATCGAGATCGCCGGCGGCCCCGGCGGGACGAGCGCGGCGGTGTACCGGGCGCTGCGCGCGGCGATCACCGACGGCCGGCTGCCCGCCGGGCACCGGCTGCCCGCCAGCCGTACGCTCGCCGCTGACCTGGGCGTCTCCCGGGGCAGCGTGGCCGTCGCGTACGAGCGGCTGGCCGCCGAGGGGCACCTGACCGCCCGGGTCGGCGCCGGCACGTACGTGGCCTTCAGCGCCCCGCCGGACCGGCGTTCCGGTGTCGCGCCGGATCCGCTGCGGCCGCGTGCCGACTGGTCGTTCACGCCCGAGCCGTCGAGCGGCGAGAGGCCCGCGCCCCGCGTCGACCTCCGCAGCGGCATCCCGGACGCCCGGCTCTTCCCGTTCGACACCTGGCGCCGGCTGGTCGCCGCCGAGCTGCGGCTGCGCGCGAACGGGCCGGGCACCTACCCGGAACCCTCCGGCCATCCCGCGCTGCGCGCCGCGATCGCCCGCTACCTGGGCCACTCGCGCGGACTGCGGGCCGGGCCGGACGAGGTGGTGGTCACCAACGGCGCCCAGCACGCGGTCGACCTGATCGGCCGGGTGCTGCTCAAGCCCGGCGACGTGGCCGCGGTGGAGCAGCCCGGCTACCCGCCCGCCCGGCGGCTCTTCGCCTCGCTCGGCGCGCGGGTGGTGGGCGTGCCGGTCGACGAGGAGGGCCTGGTGGTGTCGGCGCTGCCCGGGCACGCCCGGGTGGTCTACGTGACGCCGTCGCACCAGTTCCCGCTGGGCCGGGCGATGAGCGCGGGCCGCCGCCGCGAGCTGCTGGACTGGGCCCGGCGCCGCCCGGCCGCGATCGTCGAGGACGACTACGACAGCGAGTTCCGCTTCTCGGCGCGGCCGCTGGACCCGTTGCGCTCGCTGGACCGGTGGGACCGGGTGCTCTACGTCGGCACGTTCTCCAAGAGCATGCTGCCCGCGATGCGGACCGGCTTCGTGCTCGCCCCGCCCGGACTGCGCCCGGCGCTGGTCGCGGCCCGCCAGCTCTCCGACGGGTACGGCCCGGCCGCGATCCAGGCGGCGCTGGCCCGCTTCATCGACGAGGGGCAGCTGGCCCGGCACGTACGGCGGGCGCGGCGGGCGTACGCGGACCGGCACGCCCGGATCGTCGCCGCGCTGGCCGGGCAGCCCCGGCTGGAGCTGCTGCCCTCGGCGGCCGGGCTGCACGTCACCGCGCTGCTGCGCCCGGGCGGCCCGGCACCGGCCCGGATCCTGGCCGGTGCGCGGGCGGCCGGCGTGGCCGTCGAGGACCTGCGGTCATACGGTACGGACGTCGACGGCCTGGTCATCGGCTTCGGAGCGGTCGACCCGGACCTGCTCGACGAGGGCCTGGCCACGCTGACGGCGCTGCTGTAGCGCCTGGTAGGCCAGCGCCCCCGCGGCGAATCCCAGGCTGAGCAGCGACGGCCACCCGTTCAGCCAGAGCAGTCCCAGTACCGCGACGAACGCGGTGCCGGCGATCAGTTTCGGCCAGCCACGCGGGAGCAGGCGCAGCGCGGACGCCGTCCCGATCACGTAGACCAGCGTGAAGCAGCCGGTGACCAGCAGCGTCGAGGTGTGCAGCCCGATCGGCAGCAGCGCGCAGCCCACGCTGGCGAGGAAGATGAAGGCCAGGGAGCGGCGCCGGCCCCCGAACACCCGGGACGGCAGCGCACCGTCCCGGGCCAGCGCCGCCCCGAGCCGGCTGACCCCGGCGTAGTACGCGTTCACCGCGCCGAGGGTGAGCACGATCGCGATCACCGCGGTGATCTGCCGGGCCGGCCCGCCCAGCCCGACGGCGAGCAGGTCGGCGAGCGGCGCCCGGCTCTCCGCCAGCGCCGGGCCCAGGACCAGCACGCTCACCCCGGCGACGGCCAGGTAGAGGACGCCGACCAGGGCGACCGCGATGAGCGTGGCCCGGGGTACGTCGCGGCGCGGGTTCCGGTACTCGTGGGAGAGCGAGGAGAGCGCCTCCCAGCCGGCGAAGGCCCAGACCAGCAGGGCCGTCGCGGCGCCGATCCCGGCCCAGCCGTGCGGCGCGAACGGGGTCAGGTTGCCCGGGTCCACGTGCGGCAGCGCGGCCAGCACGGCGACCACGAGCAGGGCGGTCAGCACCCCGGTGAGCACGAGCTGGACCCGTCCGGAGACCCGCAGACCGAACCAGTTCATCGCGAAGGCCACCGCGGTGACCAGCAGGAACGTGACCAGCTCGGTGGTACGGCCGCCACCGGCCACGGCCGCCGCGTACCCGCCGGTGAAGCCGGTGGCGACCGGGGTGCCGAGCGGCACCGCGAAGTAGAAGCACCAGCCGACCGCGGCCGCGACCCGCGGGCCGAACGCCCGCCCGGCGTAGGTGGCCACCCCGCCGCCGTCCGGGAAACGGGCGCCGAGCGCGGCGAAGGTCCAGGCCAGCGGCGCGGAGAGCAGGATGAGGGCGAGCCAGGCGACCAGCGCGGCGGGACCGGCGGCCGCGGCGGCCAGCGCCGGCAGGGCGATCAGACCGGTGCCGAGCACGGCGCCGGTGGAGAGCGCGGCCCCCTGGGATACGGAGAGACGAGTCACGCTCACAAGTTATGAGCGGATCCGGCCGCTCCCTGTGCCAATCCGGGCCCGGTTGGGTGGGCCGATCAGAGGCTCAGCCGCTCGACGAGAGCCGGGTCGCCCTCCACGGTCACCCGGGCGGCGCGCTGCCGTCCGGAGAAGTACAGCGCCAGCTCGCCCACGTCGGCGGTGATCCGTACCTGCGGGGCGGGCCCGGTGCGGATCGGCGGGAAGCCGGCCGCGGCCACCTCGCCGGCGATGCCGAGCCGGCGCAGCGCGACCCGGGAGGTGAGCTTGACGGTGCGCCAGAGCGCGGCCTGCTGCCCGGCCTCCAGGGGACGCGGCTCCCAGCCCGGCCGGGCCCGGCGTACGTCCTCGTGGTGGATGAAGAACTCCATGGTGTTCACCAGGCCGTCGGTCAGCGCGTTGCTCACCGGGCTCCAGGCGGGCGGCGTGCGCACCTGCCGGATCAGCTCCGGGTAGGGCAGGGCGCCGCGTTCCCGGCGCACCCGCTCGCCGAAGTCCGCCAGGGCCGGCACGACCATGCCGAGCGCCGCGTCCGGCCGGCGGTCCCGGGTGACGAGGTGGGCGGCCAGGTCACGGGTGGTCCAGCCGGTGCAGAGCGTCGGTGCGTCCGGCCCCTCGCTGAGCAGGAGGTCGGCGAGAAGCCGCCGCTCCTGGCGGGCATACTCGTTCATCGGTCGATGATAGTCGCTGGAGGTTCGGTGTAATCGTGGCCACAATGTAAACGACTGGGGTGTCGCCGTCTCGTTCGGCAGGATGGGATCGGTAAGGCCGGAACTACCGGTCAACGCTTACCAGTCAGGTAGGAAATGCGGAGCAGTACCAGCCGTGACGTGCTCGGACGGGGTCTGCGAGTGCTTGGCCACGCGATCCGCCTGGAGCCGCGCCTCTTCACCTACGGAGTGATCGGCAGCAGTCTCTTCGGGCTGCTGATCATTGCGAACTCCTACCTCGTCGGCGCGGTCACCGGCCGTATCGTGGTGCCGGCCCTCACCGAGCATCGGGTGAGCGCCGCCGAGCTGGCCCTGATCGCCGTGGTCTTCCTGGGCATCAGCGGCCTGCGGGTGGCGAGCATCTTCGGCCGTCGCCTCGGCGCCGGTTTCATGCAGTTCCGGATGCAGGCGCGGTACCGTCGCGCGGTCACCCGGCGCTACCTCGCGCTGCCGCCCGCCTGGCACCAGCGGCACGCCACCGGGGAGCTGCTCTCCAACGCCAGCTCGGACGTGGAGGCCGCCTGGGTACCGATCGCGCCGCTGCCGTTCGCGGTCGGCACCATCGTGATGATCGTCGCCGCGCTGGTCTCGCTCTTCCTCACCGACTGGGTGCTCGCGATGGTCGGCGTCACCGTCTTCCCCTCGCTCTTCCTGCTCAACTTCGTCTACTCGCGCCGGATGTCGCCGCGGCAGATCCGGGCACAGCGGATGCGGGCCAAGGTCAGCGCGGTGGCGCACGAGAGCTTCGACGGCGCCCTGGTGGTCAAGACGATGGGCAGGGAGGCGGACGAGTCGCGGCGGTTCGGCGTCTTCGTCACCGAGCTGCGTGACGCGCTGATCGCGGTGGGCCGGCTGCGCGGTCTCTTCGACCCGCTGATGGACGCGCTGCCCAGCCTCGGCACCCTCGCGGTCCTGCTGCTCGGCGCGTGGCGGCTGCGCAGCGGCGCGATCGGCGTGGACGAGCTGGTCAGCGTGGCGTTCCTCTTCACCGTGCTGGCCTTCCCGGTGCGCGCGATCGGCTGGGTGGTCGCCGAGCTGCCGCGCAGCGTCGCCGGATGGGACCGGGTCCAGGCCGTCCTCGCGGCGGAGGGCGATCTGGCGTACGGCAACTCCGCGCTGGACGGCACCGGTGCTGCCGAGCTCCGCTTCGACCGGGTGAGTCACCGCTACCTCGACGGCCCCCGCGTCCTGCACGACGTCAGCTTCACCGTCCCGGCGGGCCGCACGGTGGCCCTGGTCGGCGCGACCGGCTCCGGCAAGTCCACCATCGCCTCACTCGCCGTCCGACTGGTCGACCCGGAGTCCGGCACGGTCGGCGTGGACGGGGTGAAGCTGCCCGACCTGTCGCTCGCGGCGCTGGCGGGTGCCGCCGCGCTCGTACCGCAGATCCCGTTCGTCTTCGACGACACGGTGCGCGGCAACGTCGCGCTGGACCGGCCGGGCGTGGACGACGCAGCGGTCCGCACGGCGATCGACCTGGCCCAGGCCGGGACGTTCGTCGGCGGGCTGCCGCACGGGCTGGACACGCCGGTCGGCGAGCGGGGCACCTCGCTCTCCGGCGGGCAGCGGCAGCGGATCACGCTGGCCCGGGCGCTGGCCGGCCGGCCCCGGCTGCTGGTGCTGGACGATGCGACCAGCGCGGTCGACCCGCGGGTCGAGGCGGCCATCCTGGGCGCGCTGCGCGGACCGGACTCGGCCGCGTCGATCCTGGTGGTGGCGTACCGGCGGGCCACCATCGCGCTCGCCGACGAGGTGGTCTACCTGGAACGCGGCCGGGTGGTGGCGACCGGCACGCACACCGAGCTGATGAACGCCCAGCCCGGGTACCGGGAACTGGTCACGGCGTACGAGAAGGCGGAGCAGTGAGCAGCGAGGGCACCCTGGCCACGGTCCGGCGCGGTCTCGCGCTCTCGCCGGAGCTGCGCACCGGGCTGGGCGGCACGATCGTGCTGGCCGTCCTGCAGATGTCCGGCCGTGTGGCGGTGCCGATCGCGGTCCAGCAGGGCCTCGACCACGGGGTGAACGCGCCCGGCGGTCCCGACCTCGGCGTGGTCGTGCAGGTGGTGATGATCACGCTGGCCGCGCTGGTGGTCTCCACGTTCTGCGGATACCTGATGACCCGGCGGCTCTTCACGGTCAGCGAGACCGCGCTCGGCGCCCTGCGGACCCGGACGTTCCGGCACATCCACGACCTCTCGATGCTGCACCAGCAGTCCGAGCGGCGTGGCTCGATGGTCTCCCGGGTGACCGGCGACGTCGACCAGATCTCCCAGTTCCTGCAGACCGGCGGCATGCAGCTGCTGCTCGCGTCCGGGCAGCTGATCGTCTCGTCGGTGGTGATGTTCGTCTACTCCTGGCAGCTTGCGCTCGTGACGCTGATCGCTTTCGGTCCGGCGGTCGGGGTGATCCGGCTCTTCCAGAAGCGGCTGGCGGCGGTCTACAAGGCGTCCCGGGAGCGCACCGGCGTGATGCTCGGCGCGATCGCGGAGAGCGTGGTGGGCGCCTCCGTGATCCGGGCGTACGGGGTCTCCGGTCGTACCGAGAAGAGGTTGGACGACGCGATCGAAGGACTCCGGGAGGCGCAGCAGACGGCTCTCCGGACCAGTGTGACGAGTTTCTCCAGCGGCGAGATCGGTGCCGGGCTGGCCCTCGCCGGCGTCGTGGTGGTGGGCACGCTGCTCGGGGTGGACGGCGACCTGACCGTGGGGCGGCTCACCGCGTTCCTCTTCCTGGTCACGCTCTTCATCCAGCCGGTGCAGATCGCCACCGACATGCTCAACGACGCGCAGAACGCGGTGGCCGGCTGGCGCCGCATCCTGGACGTCCTCGACGTGCTGCCGGACGTCGCCGACCCGGACGACCGGGGCGTCGCGCTGCCCGACGGCCCGCTCTCGGTGGAGTTCCGCGACGTCTCGTTCCGCTACCCGGGCGGCCCTCTCGTGCTCTCGGACGTGGATCTGACGCTGGACGCCAGGAAGAAGTTCGCCGTGGTCGGCGAGACCGGCAGCGGCAAGACGACGTTCGCGAAGCTGCTGACCCGGCTGATGGACCCGGCGGAGGGCGAGGTCCTACTCGGCGGGGTGCCGCTCACCGATGTCCGATTCTCATCACTGCGTTCGCGGGTCGTCATGGTGCCGCAGGACGGCTTCCTCTTCGACGCGACGATCGCCGAGAACGTGCGCTTCGCCGAGCCGTCGCTCACCGAGGAGCAACTGCGGGCGGCCTTCGCCGAGCTGGGTCTGGCGGACTGGCTCGCCGGTCTGCCGGAGGGCCTGGAGACCCCGGTGGGCGAGCGCGGGGAGGCGCTCAGCGTGGGGGAGCGGCAGCTGGTCGCGCTGGTCCGGGCGTACGTCGCGGACCCGGACCTGCTGGTGCTGGACGAGGCGACCAGCGCGGTGGACCCGGCCACCGAGGTGCGCCTGCAACACGCCCTCGACCTGGTCACCCGCGGCCGGACCACGGTGGCGATCGCGCACCGGCTCTCCACCGCCGAGTCCGCCGACGAGGTGATCGTGGTGGACGCGGGCCGCGTCGTGCAACGCGGCCCGCATTCCCGGCTGGTCGCCGAGCCGGATTCGATCTACGCGAAGCTCTACGCCAGCTGGCTTGAACAAACCCGCTGACCAGCCATGATGCGGCGGTTCGCCGCGGCCGGTGAGATGGTGTGTCGCTCCCCGCGGCCTCCCCGTACGGGAAGACCGCGGCGAGCGGCCCGCCATCTCAGCGATGCACGAGCTTCCCGGGATTACCGGGATTACCGGGCGTAGTACTCCACGACGAGCTGCTCGTCACAGAGGACCGGGATCTCCGAGCGCTGTGGGTTCCGGACCACGGTGGTCCGCAGCTCCTCGAGCACGGTGGACAGGTACGGCGCGGTCGGGCCGTCGATGTGCGCGCCGGTCGCCGCGATCTGGAACGGCGGCTTCGCCCGGCTCGACTCGCGGACCTCGACGACCTGGCCCGGCTTGAGCTTGTAGCCCGGCCGGTCCACCTTCTTGCCGTCGACCGTGAAGTGACCGTGCACCACCAGCTGGCGGGCCTGGTAGATGGTGCGGGCCAGACCGGCCCGGAACACCGTCGCGTCGAGGCGGCGCTCCAGCAGCGTGACCATGGTCTCGCCGGTCTTGCCCTCGGCCTTGTGGGCGGCGTCGTACGCGGCCTGCATCTGGACTTCGCTGATGTTGTACTGGTGCCGCAGACGCTGCTTCTCCAGCAGACGGACCTGGTAGTCCGAGCTCTTGCGCCGGCCACGGCCGTGCACGCCCGGCGGGAACGGCCGCCGCTCGAAGTACTTCACGCACTTGCGGGTCAGCGGGATGCCGAGCGCCCTGGAGAGCTTGGCTTTGGGTCGAGAGTTGTTCAACGCGGATCTCCTGTTACGGTTAGCCTTGCCTAACTTAGGTAAGCCTAACCGGTGCCCGGAGGTGCTCGTCATGCAACCCAGTCCCGCCGAGATCGCGCGTACCCTCGCCGCCGGTCACCTGCCCGCCGTCTCGCACATCGCCTGCCACCCGGGACCGATTCCGATCAGGCATGTGACCGACGCGCAGGGGCGGCCGCTGCTCCTCGTACCGGCCGAGGGAACGCTCGCGACCGCGCTGAAACCACAGCCGGGCAACGACGACACCGCGCTGGTCCTCGACATCCGGGACGTCCCGCCGATGGCCTCCTCGCCGTCGCTGGGCCGGGTCTGGGTCTCCGGGTGGGCGAGCCGGCTCGACGGTGACGAGGCCCGGGCCGCCGCGCTCGACTACGCCGAGACCGACGCCTGCGGCGACCTGCTCGACGTGGGCAGCGGGCAGGCGCTCTACCGGATGGACGTGGCCGAGGTGCGCTACGAGCGCAACGAGTGCCTCGTCGAGATCGACCCGGACGACTACGCCGAGGCCAGCCCGGACCCGCTGCGCGCCGTCGAGTTCGACCTGATCGCGGACCTGGCCGACCACCACACGGCGGAGATGAGCGACTACGTGCGCCGCCAGCTCGGCAAGGCCGCCCGCCCGGACGACGACCCCCGGGTGGTACGCCTGGACCGCTACGGCTTCCTGGTCCGGATGGGCGGCCGCAGCGCCCGCCTGGCCTTCCCGCGGCCGGTCGCCGACCGCCACGACCTGGCCCACCTGCTGCACCCGATCCTCTGCCGGCGGTGCGCCGCCTGATCGCTCCCCTGAGCCCGGGGTTCCGTCGCCTCCTTCTGCCGCCGTCGGCGATGGAACCCCGCTGCCCTGCCCTCCGGTGCCGCGGTGGGCAGAGCACATGAGAAAGGCGGGCAGCCCGTGCCGGGGCTGCCCGCCTTTCCGTATGGATGAAGCTCTTTACAGGGAGAGGATCCGCTCCAGGAACTCCCGGTACCCGCGCATGGCCATCCGCATGCTCTCGGTGTCCGGCGTGTCCGTGCCGCGCAGCGGGTCCAGGTCGTCCCGCTCCGCCAGCAGCACCTCGGTGAGCTCGTTCACCGCGTCGGTGAGCAGGTCGTGCGCGCGGGTCAGCGCGGTCACCGGGTCGTCGACGAACTCCGCCTTCACCTCGTGCCAGGCGGCCCGGAAGTGCCGGGCGGCGTCCTCGTCCCAGACCGTGCGGTGCGCGATCTCCTCGTCCTCGGCGAACTCCGGCTCGGCCGGCACGGTGGCGCGGCCACCCGGGCGGCGGACCGGCTCGGCGTCCTCCAGGCTGGCCGACCGGCGGATCGCCGCCGGTCGCAGGATCTCCCCGGTGTCCAGGCCCAGCCGGTTGCCGACGGTGAGCTCGGTGACGCCGGCCTCGGCCGGACCGGTCACGGTGGCGCCGCCCGAGGTCGGGAACGGGGTGAACTCCGGCAGAGCGGGGAGCCCGGTGCCGTTCTGCGGGCTGACCGAGGCGACTCCGAACGCGTCGGGCGCGCGGCCCAGGCTGTAGCCGGTCGCGGCCAGCGAGCCGAACGCGAAGCCGGTCTCCGGCGCCACCGGCTGCTCGAGCGGCGGGCGGCTGCCCGGGATCTGCACGCCGGGCAGCGGCGGCATCGGCGGGAACGGGACCTGCGCGGTGCCGGTCGGCGGCGCCGCGGCGGAGAACGGTCCGGCGGGCGAGTGCGGTCCGGCCGGAGAGTGCGGCGCGGCGGGGGAGAAGGGTGCGGCCGGCGAGATCGGTGCGGAACCGGCCGGGTCGGCGGGCGCCGGGGCGGGCGTGACGGCCACCGGCTCCTCGGCGGCGACCGGGACCTGCTGCTCGGGAAGGCCGGAGACCGGGTCCATGGTGCCGGCCGGGTGGTCCGGGGTGAAGTCGGAGGCGACGTACGGGTTCGGCGCGAACCCGGGCGAGATCGGCGCGATCGGCCCGCCGGAGACCGGCCCGGCCGGTACGCCCGAGGTCGGCGGGGTGCCGAGGACCGGGACCGCGACCGTGGGCCATCCGGCCGAGGGGAGCAGGCCGGCCGAGGGGAGCAGGCCCTCCGGCCGCTCCGGGGTCTCGTCGCGGGCCTCCTGGGCGCCGGCCGGGGTCTCGTCGAGGCCGGGCGGGTCGCCGGCCTGCGCGTACCCGGGCGCCACTGCCCGTCCGTTCATGTCGTCACGTCCGTTCTCGTCGGGTGGTCCCGCCGCGTCGGCGGCCTCCTGCGCGGCCACCGGCTGTTCCGCCGGCTGCGCGCCGTCGGCGTCCCCGCCGGGCGTTTCCGCACCGGCGGGTGGGCCGGCGAGGTGAGGCTCGGCGGCCTCGGTATCCGCAGGTCCCACCACGGCGGCCCGGCCGTTGATCCCGGATTGCGGGTTCGAGGGGCCACGACCGCCGAAGAGGAACCGCCCGTTGCCACCGAGCCGGAACCCCCCGAAGGAGGCCGGACCGGTTTCGGGCTCATGGGACTCTACGTCCCCTGGCAAGTCGGGCCGGAGGTCCGAACGGTCCGAGTGATCAGAATCGCTGCTCCGGATACGGGGCGGGTGCGGGCCGGGCCGGTCGGCCCGGCCCTGGGCGGCGGCCCGGTTGAGCCCGAACGGGTCGTCCGGCTCCGGGCCTCTGCCGGACGGCCCGGGCGGCCCGCCGGAGTTCCGGTCCGCCGAGGCGACCGGGGTGAACACCGGCACCGGACGGCCGAAGGCGAGCGACGAACCGGTCAGCAGGTCGGTGGGGAGCGGCGGGAAGGGGACCTCCAGCGGCTCGACGACCCGGCGCGACCCGAGGGCGACCATCTCGGCCCCACTCTCGGCCGCGGCGGGCGGGCGGGCCTCCGGGACCTCGTGCTCCGGCTTCCCCTGCGTCTCTCCCCGCACCGTGCTCTCCGGCCCGTCTCCCTGTACCTCGAGCCCCGGCCCGCCTCCCTGCACCGGGGTCTCCGGTCCGTTGATCTCCGGTCTGCCGGGCTCCGGCCGGACCTGCCAGAAGCGGGCGAGGCCGGGCGAGGGCCGGGTGTTGTCGGGGCTGGACGTCGGGTCCATGGTCAACCACTCCCGTCGCGAGCGCGCCCACGGACGGCGGGCGCCGAAAAGTGCGGTGGTACGGCGGCGCCCCGCCGACGGTACCGGCAGATCTGTCCCGGCACATCCCCGGTTACCGGATCGGGGACCCCCGCGCGAAGTGGGTCTTGGACGGCGCCGCGGGCCGGGTCGTGGCAGAGCCGCCCGGCGATGCGCGAGAATCTGACACCGTGCCCGAACCAGGAACGACCCTCGACCCCGCGATCGCCGCCCGCCTCAAGCGCACCCCCGACGGACTCGTCGCCGCCGTCGTGCAGGAGGCCGGCACCGGCGACGTGCTCATGCTCGGCTGGATGGACGACGAGGCGCTGCGGCGTACGCTCAGCACCGGCCGTGCCACCTACTGGTCGCGCAGCCGCCAGGAGTACTGGGTGAAGGGCGAGACCTCCGGTCACCACCAGCACGTCACGAGCGTCGCGCTGGACTGCGACGGCGACGCGCTGCTGGTCACCGTGGTGCAGACCGGTGCCGCCTGCCACAACGGCACCCACACCTGCTTCACCGACGAGCTGCCCGTGGAGGCGAAGTGACCAGCGGAGCGACCTTCCCCAGCGAGGCCGAGTTCGTCGCCGCCACCCGGCGGGTCGTCCCGGTCACCCGCAAACTGCTGGCCGACGGCGAGACGCCGGTCGGGGTCTACACCAAGCTGGCCGGTGGACCCGGCACGTTCCTGCTGGAGTCCGCCGAGCAGGGCCTGGCCTGGTCGCGCTACTCGTTCATCGGGGTCCGCAGCGCCGCCACCCTGGTCGAGCGGGACGGCGAGGCCGCCTGGCTCGGCACCCCGCCGGACGGCGTACCGCTCGACGGCGACCCGGTGGTGGCGCTCCGCGAGACGGTCGCGGCGCTCACCGGCGGCGGCGAGCCGGACGCGGGACTGCCCCCGCTGACCGGCGGCATGGTCGGCTACCTCAGCTACGACCTGGTCCGCCGTTTCGAGCGCCTGCCGGCCACCACGGCGGACGACGTGCCGCTGCCCGAGCTCGGCATGATGCTCGCCACCGACCTGGTCGTCCTCGACCACCACGAGGGCTCGGCGCTGCTGGTCGCCAACGCCGTGCTCGCCGAGGGCGCGGACGAGACGGCGCGCCGGGCGGCGTACCACCACGCGGTCGGCCGGCTGGACGCGATGACCACCGCACTCTCCCGCCCCACCCCGCCGATGATCTCCACGGTCGAGCGCCTCACGGCCGGCGAGCCGGTCAGCCGGACCGCCCCCGGCGACTTCCAGAAGTCGGTCGAGCAGGCCAAGGAGGCGATCCGGGCCGGCGAGTGCTTCCAGATCGTGGTCGGCCAGCGCTTCGAGCGCCCCACCGACGCGAACGCGCTCGACGTCTACCGGGTGCTGCGGGCGACCAACCCGAGCCCGTACATGTACCTGCTCCGCTTCGACGACTTCGACATCGTCGGCTCCTCGCCGGAGGCGCACCTCAAGGTGAGCGCCAACCGGACCGCGCTGCTGCACCCGATCGCCGGCACCCGCTGGCGGGGCGCGACCCCGGAGCAGGACGCCGCGCTCGCCGCCGAGCTGCTCGCCGACCCGAAGGAGCGTTCCGAGCACGTCATGCTGGTCGACCTGGGCCGCAACGACCTGGGCCGGGTCTGCGAGCCGGGCAGCGTCGAGGTGCCGGAGTTCGCCCGGATCGAGCGCTACAGCCACGTCATGCACATCGTGTCGACGGTGGTCGGCGAGCTCCGCGCGGACCGCACCGCCTTCGACGCCCTGGCCGCGACCTTCCCGGCGGGCACCCTCTCCGGCGCGCCCAAGGTCCGCGCCATGGAGATCATCGAGGAGCTGGAGCCGACCCGCCGCGGCCTCTACGGCGGCACGGTCGGCTACTTCGGTTTCGCCGGCGACATGGACATGGCGATCGCCATCCGCACCGCCCTGATCAAGGACGGCGTGGCGTACGTCGGCGCCGGCGCGGGCATCGTCGCCGACTCCGACCCGGCCGCCGAGGAGCAGGAGACCCGCAACAAGGCCGCCGCGGTCCTGGCCGCCATCGCCTCCGCCGAGACCCTGCGCGCGGCCCGATGACCGTCCCCCCGCGCCCCGGCCACACCCCGGCACCCGGTCCCGCCGCGGACCCCGGCCTCGCCGCCGCGTCCGGCTCCGTTCCGCCGGCGGCGGGCGGCCCGGGCGCGCGCCGGGCGCACGCCACGGCGGTGCTGGGCTGCCTCGTGGGGGCGGGGCTGGCGTTCTACGCGGTCACCCGGACGTGGTCCCTCACCGTCGAGCACCGCACCGGCCTCACCGACCTGGACACCCCGCAGACCGGGGCGGACAACCAGCCCTGGCTGGTCGGGATAGCCGTGGTGGCGCTGGCCGGCGCGGGCGCGCTGCTCGCCACCCAGGGACTGCTGCGGCGCGTCCTGGGCGTCCTGCTCACGCTGGCCGGCGCCGGGATCATCGCGGGCGCCGTGCTGGCCCGCGTCTCCCTCGACGCCGGCTCGGCGGGCGCCGGCGCGTACTTCTGGCCGTTCGCGACGGTCCTGGGCGGCGCGGCCGTGGCGGCGGGCGGTCTCCTCGCCGCGCGTCACGGCCATCTCTGGTCCGGCATGTCCTCCCGGTACGACCGGGCCCCGGCGACCCCGTCCTCCGCCCGCCCCGACGTCGCCACCCCGGTCCCCTTCGACGTGTCCCGGGAGAGCGGCCACCCGCGCGAGACGACGGGGGTGCCCCCGGTGAATCTGCGTCCCCCCGACAACCGCTCGACGTGGGACGCCCTCGACCGCGGCGACGACCCCACCGCCTGAGACTGCCCCGCCGCACGCTTCCTGGCTGGTCCTCAGGGGTGTCTGGGGGCCCCGGACACACCCCTGAACGCCAGCCAAGAAGCGTGCGCGGCGCGGCCGGGGTGCCGAGGAGGGATCTGAGCCGCTCCGGAGTGCGGGCCGGTCAGGCCGCGGTGGCGATGGCGCGCTTGTGGGCGTGGCGGGCCATCGGGGCCGGGCGGTGCGGGGTCGTCGCGACGATGGCGGCGACGGCGCGGCTGGTCTCCTCGCGGGCGGCGGCGCGGGCCCGGTCGGCGAGGATGGCGGACCAGGCGTTGTCCCGGGCGGTACGGACGTTCGAGGGACCGACCACCGCGCGCTGCACGCCGGTGACGACCTCGGCGGCGATGGCGACCAGGGTCCGGGAGACCTCGGCGAAACCCACCGGTTGGTTGAGCTGAGAAGTGGCCATTGGTCGACTCCGCATCATCGTCCGGGTGGCGGCGTCGTCGACGCCGTGGACAAGTCTGCCCGAGGCACAGCATGGCCGAGTCGTATTTCCGCACGGTGACGTGACCGTCAACGCGTAGTGGTATCGGCCGATCGGTGGAAGGACCCCTGCTCGCACGGGGAGGATGGGGTCAGCCGCTGTGAGCGAGGTGACAGCCGGACCGGGCAGCCTGGCATTATGCCCCAGTCCACCTCGTGAGGCGCGCCATACCCCCGGGAGGCGGGAGACCGGCCGGACCTCCTAGCATCGGGCCGAAGACACCCGGAGAGGGGAGTCATTACGTGACATCCGATCAGGCGGAAGCGGGCAGTGGCGGACCCGCACGGCCGCAGAACGTTCTCGAAGAGATCCTCGCCGGAGTGCGCGAGGACGTAGCGGCGCGTCAGGCGAAGACGCCGCTGGAGAAGGTGCGTGAACTGGCGGCGGCCGCGCCGCCGGCCATCGACGCGTACGCGGCGTTGCGCAAGCCGGGCGTGGCGGTGATCGCCGAGGTCAAGCGGGCGTCGCCGTCGAAGGGCGCGATCGCCGACATCCCCGACCCGTCCGAGCTGGCCGGGGAGTACGCGGCGGGCGGTGCCCGCTGCATCAGCGTGCTCACCGAGGGCCGCTGGTTCGGCGGTTCGCTGGACGACCTGGTCGCCGTGCGCGCCGCGGTCAAGATCCCGGTGCTCCGCAAGGACTTCGTGGTCTCCAGCTACCAGGTGCACGAGGCCCGGGCGCACGGCGCGGACATGGTGCTGCTGATCGTGGCGGCGCTGGAGCAGAACGCGCTCGTCGGCCTCCTGGAGCGCATCGAGTCGCTGGGCATGACCGCCCTCGTCGAGGTGCACAACGAGGAGGAGGCGGACCGCGCCCTGGAGGCGAACGCGAAGGTGATCGGCGTCAACGCCCGTGACCTGCGCACCCTCGAGGTCGACCGGTCGGTCTTCGAGCGGATCGCCCCGGGGCTGCCGCAGAACGTCGTGAAGATCGCCGAGTCCGGGGTGCGCGGGCCGCACGACCTGATCCGGTACGCCTCGGCGGGTGCCGACGCGGTGCTGGTCGGCGAGGGCCTGGTGACCCAGAAGTCGCCGCGGGACGCCGTCGCCGAGCTGGTCAACGCCGGTAACCACCCGGCGACGCCGAGGCCGGTCCGATGACTGCGCCCACCCTGCCCGACCTGGCCGGGCATTTCGGGCGCTACGGCGGCCGGTTCGTCCCGGAGGCGCTGATCAAGGCGCTGGACGAGCTGGAGGCGGCGTACCGGTCGGCCAAGGCGGACCCCGCGTTCCAGGCGGAGTTCCAGGACCTGCTGCTGAACTACGCGGGTACCCCGTCGCTGCTCTATCCGGCGAGGCGGCTCTCCGCGAAGCTCGGCGCCGAGATCCTGCTCAAGCGGGAGGACCTGAACCACACCGGCGCCCACAAGGTGCGCAACGTGCTGGGACAGGCCCTGCTCGCCAAGCGGATGGGCAAACCGCGGGTGATCGCCGAGACCGGCGCCGGCCAGCACGGTGTGGCCAGCGCGACCGCGGCCGCCCTGCTGGACCTCGAGTGCGTGGTCTACATGGGTGAGATGGACACCGAGCGCCAGGCGCTGAACGTGGCGCGGATGCGGATGCTCGGCGCCACCGTCGTGCCGGTCACCAACGGGTCGCGGACGCTGAAGGACGCGCTGAACGAGGCCCTGCGCGACTGGGTCTCCACCGTGGACTCCACGCACTACCTGCTCGGCACCGCGGCCGGTCCGCACCCGTTCCCGGAGCTGGTCCGGGACTTCGTGGGCGGCATCGGCGTCGAGGCCCGGCAGCAGTGCCTGGACCAGATCGGCCGGCTGCCGGACGCGGTCGCGGCCTGTGTGGGCGGCGGCTCCAACGCGATCGGCATCTTCCACGCGTTCGTCCCGGACGAGGGCGTACGGCTGTACGGCTTCGAGGCGGGCGGCGACGGCGTGGAGACCGGCCGGCACGCGGCGTCGATCACCGGCGGCTCGGTCGGCGTGCTGCACGGCAACCGGACCTACCTGCTGCAGGACGAGGACGGCCAGACCATCGAGTCGCACTCGATCTCGGCCGGCCTGGACTACCCGGGTGTCGGCCCGGAGCACGCCTGGCTGCACGACACCGGGCGGGCCTCCTACGAGCCGGTCACCGACGACGAGGCGATGGCGGCGTTCCAGCTGCTCTGCCGGACCGAGGGGATCATCCCGGCGATCGAGAGCTCGCACGCCCTCGCCGGCGTCGCGAAGATCGCCCCGCGGCTGCGCGAGGAGCTGGGCCGGACCCCGACCATCGTGGTGAACCTGTCCGGGCGCGGCGACAAGGACGTGCACACGGCGGGCGCGTACTTCGGGATCCTGGACCAGGTCGAGGCCGTCGTCCCCGGGGAGAACACGTGAGTATCGCGGACACCTTCGCGAAGGCGAAGGCGGAGAACCGGTCGGTGCTGGTCGGCTGCATGCCGGCCGGCTTCCCGACGGTCGACCACAGCATCGAGCAGATGATCGCGATGCACGAGGCCGGCTGTGACGTGATCGAGGTCGAGCTGCCCTACTCCGACCCGGTGATGGACGGCCCGGTGATCCAGAAGGCGAGCGACATCGCGCTCGCCGCCGGGGTCCGTACCCGGGACACCCTGAAGATCATCGAGGCGGTGGCCTCCGCGGGGGCCACGGTCGTGCTGATGACCTACTGGAACCCGATCGAGAAGTACGGCGTCGACGCGTTCGCCCGCGACCTCGCCGCGGCCGGGGCCACCGGGCTGATCACGCCCGACCTGATCCCGGACGAGGCCGCCGAGTGGATCGAGGCGTCGGAGCGGCACCGGATCGACCGGACCTTCCTGGTCGCGCCGAGCTCCACCGACGAGCGGCTCGCGATGACCCTCGCCAACTGCCGGGGCTTCGTGTACGCGACCGCGCTGATGGGCGTCACCGGTGCCCGTACTGCGGTCTCCTCGCAGGCGCCCGAGCTGGTCGAACGGATCCGCAAGGCCGACCCGTCGATCCCGATCGGTGTCGGGCTGGGCGTCGGCACCGGCGCGCAGGCCGCCGAGGTGGCCTCCTTCGCCGACGGCGTGATCGTGGGCAGCGCCCTGATCCGCTGCGTGCTGGAGGCGCCCGACCGGTCCACCGGGCTGGACCGACTGCGCGCGCTCAGCGCCGAACTCGCCGAGGGCGTCCGGCAGCGCTGATGAGCATCCGTGGGCTGACGCGCGGCCTCCCGGTCCTCGCCGGCGAGCTACCGCGCTTCGATCCCACGGATGCCCCGGCCACGCCGCACGAGCTCTTCCTGACCTGGTTCGCCGAGGCCGTCGCGGCGGGTGTCCGCGAGCCGCACGTGATGAGCCTGGCCACGGTCGACGCGGACGGCCTGCCGGACCAGCGGGTGCTGATGCTGACGGAGGCGGACGGTCGCGGCTGGTGGTTCGCCACCGACCGGACCAGCGAGAAGGGCCGTCAGCTGGCCGCGAACCCGGTCGCCTCGCTCGGTTTCCACTGGCGCGAGCAGGGGCGCCAGGTACGGATCCGCGGTGTGGTGCGAGCGGAGACCGCGGAGTTCTCGGCCGCCGAGTTCCTGGCCCGCTCCGACGCCTCCCGGATCAATTCGCTGGCCAGCCCGCAGAGCGCCGTCCTGGGCGATCCCGAGGACCTCGAACGGGCACTCCTGAAGGCCGCCGAGACGCTCCGCGAGCACCCGGAGGCGGTCGCGCCCGGCCACACGGTCTACCTGGTCGAGCCGGTCGGCGCCGAGTTCTGGCAGGGCGACGCGTCCCGCCGGCACGTGCGCCTGCGGTACCGCCGCGACGGCGCCGGATGGATCCGGGAACGCCTCTGGCCCTGAGGGCCAACCTGGGCATTGCGAACTCGCCCGGCGACGGTAGCGTGTGCACCCGTGAACTTCGCCCTCATCCCCAGCCCCACCACTTCGGTGTGGCACCTGGGTCCGTTCCCGATCCGTGCGTACGCGCTCTGCATCATCGCCGGCATGGTGGCGGCCACCCTCCTGATGGAGCAACGGCTGCGTCACCGGGGAGTGGCGCCGTGGGTGTCGCTGGACATCGTGGTGTGGGCGGTGCCGTCCGGCATCATCGGCGCCCGGATCTACCACCTGATCACCTCACCGCAGGACTACTTCGGCGCGGGTGGTGAGCCGATCCGCGCCTTCTACATCTGGGAGGGCGGCCTCGGCATCTGGGGCGCGGTAGCCGGCGGCGCGGTGGGCGCGTGGATCGCGGCCCGGCAGATCGGACTGCCGCTGAGCGTCTTCGCCGACGCCCTGGCCCCGGCGCTCCCGGTGGCCCAGGCGATCGGCCGGTTCGGCAACTGGTTCAACAACGAGCTGTACGGCAAGGTCACCACGCTGCCCTGGGGTCTCCAGGTGCACGAGATGGACTCGTCCAACCCGGGCCACGCCACGATGATCGACGGCGAGCCGGTGACCCGCCCGGACCTGTACCACCCGACCTTCCTCTACGAGGCGATCTGGGACCTCGGCGCGGCCGGGCTGGTCTGGGCGCTGGACCGGAAGTTCAAGTTCGGCAAGGGGCGGGCGTTCGCGCTGTACATCATGGCGTACACGGCGGGCCGCACCTGGATCGAGATGCTCCGCACCGACGAGGCGAACCACTTCTTCGGCATCCGGCTCAACGTCTTCACCGCGATCATCCTGTTCGTGGCCTCGGCGATCTACTTCGTCGTGGTCCGCGGCCCCCGGGAGTACGTGGTCCCGGTCGACGCGCCGGAGACCGCGCCGGAGCCGGCGGCCGAGAGCGACGTGTCGAAGGTCGACGTGACCGGCGGCGAGGAGACCGGGCGGGCGATGCCGACGGCGTACCAGGTGGTCAGCGAGAAACAGTTCCTGGACTACCAGCGCACCGGCATCCTGGCCCCGGTGGCCGCCGCGGCACCCGCCGTCGTCGAACCCCCGGCGGTCGTGGAGACGCCTGCCGTCGAGGAGGAGACCGAGCCCGAGGCCGAGCCGGTGACGGCCGAGCCCGAGGCCGCGCCTGAGCCCGAGCCGGTGGCGGCTGTGGAGGAGACCGCGCCGGTGGAGACCGAGCCGGTGGAGACCGAGGCCGAGCCGGAGAAGTCGGAGAACACGGCGAAGGCCGAGGAGAAGGCCGAGGAGAAGGCCGAGGCCGGAGAGAGCGTGACCACGCCGGCCGGTGCCGAGGGCGACGCCGCCGAGCAGGCCGGTGCCGTCCGGCCGTCCGACGAGCGCTGACGCGAGGGCCCGGGACGGGGAGGCGGGCGGATCATGCGGACAGCCATAGTCGTCGGCGCCGGGATGGCCGGACTGGCCGCGGCGGGCGGGCTGGCACGGACCGGCTGGCGGGTGACGCTGCTGGAACGCGCCGAGCGGATCGTCGCGCCGCCCACCGCGGTGGTGCTCTGGCCGAACGGCCGTCGCGCGCTCGACTCGCTCGACCCGGACGGCGGCTGGTCGGCGATCGCCTCACCGCTGCCCGACGGTGGCATCCGCCGCCCGGACGGCCAGTGGCTGGTCGCGCCCCGGACGCGGTCCGGCGGTAACGGCCCGGTCCCGGCCGTGGTGCACCTGGAGGATCTGTACGACGCGTTGGTCGCGGGCCTCGGCGACACCGAGGTCCGCACCGGCTTCGAGGCGGCCACCGTCCGCACCGGCGCCCGCCGGCGTCCCGCGGTCAGCGACGGCCGTACCGTGCTGGAGGCCGATCTGCTGGTCGCGGCGGACGGCATCGACAGCCGGATCCGCGCCGCGCTGGCACCCGAGGCAGCGCCGGTGAGCTCCGGGTTCGCGGCCTGGCAGGCGGTGATCCCCGGCTACCGGGTACCGGATCTCTCCGCGGAGGCGGCGCTCGGCGGCGAGACGCTCGGCGCCGGGTACCGCTTCGTCTCCATCCCACTCGGCCCGCACGCGGCGGGCAAGGGCGGCGTCTACTGGGTGGCTACCGCCGCCGGTGCCGCCCGGCCCGAGCCGCCGGCCACCCAGCTCGCCCTGCTGCGGCGCTGGTTCGACGGCTGGCACGAGCCGGTCGGCGAGCTGCTCGCGGTGACCCGGCCCGAGGAGCTGGTCCCGCAGGGCGTCCGTGAGCTGCGGCCGCTGCCCCGGAGCTTCGGGTTCCCGTCCGGTCCGGGTGGCGTGGTGCTGCTCGGCGACGCGGCGCACGCCATGCCGCACCATCTCGGTCAGGGCGCCTGCCTGGCCTTCGAGGACGCGGCGACGCTCCGTGCGCTGATGGCCGGCGCGGCGCCGGGTGACGCGCTGACCGCGGCGGTCGAGACCTACAGCCGGACCCGGCACCCGCGGACGACCAGCGTGGTGCGGCAGAACCGGCGGATGTCGGCGGTGGTGCAGGCCCGTGGGCGGCTGGCGTTGCGGGCCCGGGACGCGGCGCTCAACCACATGCGCCCGCGGATGCTCGGCCGCACCCTGGACCCGGTCTCGGATTGGACACCGCCGGAGTAGGGACGGCGGGGAAAGAGAGCCGTGTGACGAAGACGGGTGAGTAAGAAATGCCACGGCCGAGCGAATACGCGTGCACGTTCAGTGTGCGAAATCGGTCTGGTCGGGGATCCGTGATCGTTCTTCACGGTGATTTCACCCGTTCGATACACGTGACTACCCCGTGCGGAGGGCCTACTCCACTAGCCGAGGGCCCCGATTCGGTAATGGATGCTCGGCGAAGAGCTCCTTACCGCGTACCATAATCTGGGAAGTGTGAGCAGATCGCGCCGCAGGCGGCGGACGCCTCTCAGAGGGTCGCGGCCGGTTCGGCGATGCACGCGGTGCCCACCCGGCGGAACCCGACACGGGTGTAGAGGCGCGCCACATCGTCGTCTCCGGCGGAGAGGAAGACCAGGTGGGCGCCCCTGGCCAGGACCCGGCGGGCGAGCGTCGCGGTGAGCTGGGAGGCGTAACCCCGGCGCCGGGCCGAGGGGAGCGTGGCCACCCCGGCGATCTCGGCGACGTCCCCGGCGCGCTGACTGGTCCCCGCCGCCAGCACGCCCGCCTCCGGCGATGCCGCGATCAGCGTCTCGTAGTCGCCGGACGTGAGCTGCCGCCGGGCCGCCTCCAGGTCCGGCCCGGCGATGCCCGGCGCGGTCGCGGCATCCCGCTCGGTGGGGCCAGCCACGTCGATGACCAGGGCGGATTCCATCGGGGAGGCGTACGCGGGCGCGGCGAACCCGAGCCGGGCGACGGCGCGGGCGGCGGCCAGGTCGGCGGCGAACGTGGGGCCGGTGGGATCGACGGGACGGATGGCGGCGTCCGGGATCGGCAACTCCGGGAGGAGCGCGGCGGGATCGAGGGTCAGCAGCGGCGCGAGCAGCACCTCGAGGCCGGCCGACCGGGCCACCGCGAGCAGGTCCGGGCTGTTCTCGTGCACCCACTCGAACGCCTCGGGAACGCCCAGCTCACGCTGCCGTCTGCGGGTCTCGATCAGATCCGCGGCGGTCGGCGTGGGTGAACCGGGCCGGGGGCGGGCATAGTAGGGCCAACCCTCGCCCTCGCGAATGAAGAGCACCAGCGAACCGATCTCCTCGGTCCGTGACCACCGGCGGGGCAAAGTGTCGTAGAACCGTTCGAGCCGGTCGAAGAGGTCAAAATCCGCTCGCGCCATCGCGCGAGACTACCGGGCACCGTCTCGGCTGTGCTATTCAGTTCGTCCACGCGAAGCCGAGTCCGACGTGACAGTGAGTGGCCCCGTAGCCAGGTGTGATCAATCCGCACCTGGCGGAGATCGGTGTCTCTTAACGTAGACTCAAGAGACTTTGCAGGGCCGACGTCGTCCCGACCTTGAAATGAAACACCAGAGACGACAGGAGGCCCGGTGGCATATCCGCACCCCCAGGGGTTGTACGACCCGGCGTACGAACGTGACGCCTGCGGCGTGGCCTTTGTCGCCGACATTCACGGCCGTCGAAGCCACGACGTGGTGGCGAAGGGCCTGTCGGCACTGATCCGGCTGGATCACCGGGGCGCGCGTGGCGCCGAGCAGAACACCGGCGACGGCGCCGGGATCATGATTCAGGTCCCGGACGAGTTCTACCGCGCCGTCACCGGCTTCGAGCTGCCCGCGGCGGGCCACTACGCGACCGGTCTGGTCTTCCTGCCGACCGACGAGGACGAGGCCGCCCGCGCGGTCAAGGTCTTCGAGAAGTACGCCCTCGTCGAGGGTGGCGAGGTGCTCGGCTGGCGCGACGTCCCGGTGAACCCGGCGGACCTCGGCGCCACCGCGGAGGACGCCCGTCCCGCGGTCCGCCAGGTGTTCCTGGCCGCGCACCGCCTCGTGGACTCCCCGGCCGGACCGGCCGGCGAGCAGCTCTCCGGCCTCGAGCTGGACCGGGTGGCGTTCTGCATCCGCAAGCAGGCGGAGCGGGAGACGTCGCAGCGCGGCGTCCCGGCCTACTTCCCCTCGCTCTCCTCGCGGACCATCACCTTCAAGGGCATGCTCACCCCGGAGCAGCTGCCGGAGTTCTTCCCTGACCTGACCGACGAGCGCGTGAGCAGCGCGATCGCCCTGGTGCACTCCCGCTTCTCGACGAACACCTTCCCGTCGTGGCCGCTGGCGCACCCGTACCGGATGATCGCCCACAACGGCGAGATCAACACCATCCGCGGCAACAAGAACTGGATGGCCGCCCGCGAGGCGCTGCTGCAGTCGCCGAACATCCCCGGCAACATCAAGCGGCTCTTCCCGATCAACTCGCCGGAGGCGTCCGACTCGGCGAGCTTCGACGAGGTCCTCGAACTGCTGCACATGGCGGGCCGCAGCCTGCCGCACGCGGTGCTGATGATGATCCCGGAGGCGTGGGAGAACGACCCGGGCATGGACCCGGCGCGGCGTGCCTTCTACCGCTTCCACGCCAGCATGATGGAGCCGTGGGACGGGCCGGCCGCGGTCGCGTTCACCGACGGCACCCTGATCGGCGCGGTGCTGGACCGCAACGGCCTGCGCCCCGGCCGCTGGTGGCAGACCGAGGACGGCCTGGTCGTGCTCGGCTCCGAGGCCGGCGTGATCGACTTCGAGCCGGGCCGGATCGTCGCCAAGGGCCGCCTGCAGCCGGGCAAGATGTTCCTGGTCGACACGGCCGCCGGGCGGATCGCGCACGACGCCGAGATCAAGGCCGAGCTGGCCGCCGCCGAGCCGTACGCGGACTGGCTGCACGCCGGGCTGATCGAGCTGGCCGACCTGCCCCCGCGCGAGCACGTGATCTACACGCACGACTCGGTGACGCGCCGCCAGCAGGTGTTCGGGTACTCCGAGGAGGAGCTGAAGATCCTGGTGGCGCCGATGGCGCGGACCGGTGCCGAGCCGCTCGGCTCGATGGGCACGGACACCCCGATCTCGCCGCTCTCCACCCGCCCGCGGCTGCTCTTCGACTACTTCCACCAGCTGTTCGCGCAGGTCACCAACCCGCCGCTGGACGCCATCCGGGAGGAGATGGTCACCAGCCTGGCCGCCACCATCGGCCCGGAGGGCAACCTGCTCAAGCCGGGTCCGGCGAGCTGCCGGCAGATCGTGCTGCCGTACCCGGTGATCGACAACGACGAGCTGGCCAAGCTGCTCTCCATCGACGACGACGGCGACCTGCCCGGCTTCAAGGCGGTCCGGGTCTCCGGCCTCTACCCGCTGCGGGACGGCGCGGCCGGTATCAAGGCCCGGCTCACCCAGATCTGCCGGCACGTCTCGGAGGCGATCGAGGACGGCGTACGCATCCTCGTGCTGTCCGACCGCGACTCCAACGCGAACCTGGCGCCGATCCCGTCGCTGCTGCTCACCGCCGCGGTGCACCAGCACCTGGTCCGGGAGCAGACGCGGACCCAGGTCGCGCTGATCGTCGAGGCCGGGGACTGCCGCGAGGTGCACCACGCCGCGACGCTGATCGGTTTCGGCGCGGCGGCGGTCAACCCGTACCTCGCGTTCGAGAGCGTGGACGACCTGATCGCGACCGGCCCGCTCACCGGGCTCGACCCGCACAAGGCGGTCCGCAACTACGTCAAGGCGCTCGGCAAGGGCGTCCTGAAGATCATGTCGAAGATGGGCATCTCGACCGTCTCCTCGTACTGCGGCGCGCAGGTGTTCGAGGCCGTCGGCCTGGACAACAAGCTGCTCCAGCGCTACTTCGCGGGCACCTCGGGGCGGATCGGCGGCGTCGGTCTCGACGGGATCCACGCCGAGGTCAAGGCGCGGCACGAGAAGGCGTACCCGGCGAACCAGGCCGAGCGGGCGCACCGCCGGCTCGAGGTCGGCGGCGAGTACCAGTGGCGCCGCGAGGGCGAGATCCACCTCTTCAACCCGGAGACCGTCTTCCTGCTGCAGCACGCCACCCGCAGCAAGCAGTACGACGTCTTCAAGCGGTACACCAGCAAGGTCGACGAGCTGGCCGGCGCGGCGGGCTCGCTGCGCGGCCTGTTCCGCTTCACCCCCGACCGCGAGCCGATCCCCCTCGACGAGGTGGAGCCGGCGAGCGAGATCGTCAAGCGGTTCGCCACCGGCGCGATGAGCTACGGCTCGATCTCCGCCGAGTCGCACGAGACGCTGGCCATCGCGATGAACCGTCTCGGCGGCAAGTCGAACACCGGCGAGGGCGGCGAGGACGTGGAGCGGCTGTACGACCCGGAGCGCCGCTCCGCGGTCAAGCAGATCGCCTCCGGCCGCTTCGGCGTGACCAGCGAATACCTGGTCAACGCGGACGACCTGCAGATCAAGATGGCGCAGGGCGCGAAGCCCGGCGAGGGCGGCCAGCTGCCCGGCAACAAGGTGTGGCCGTGGATCGCCAAGACCCGGCACGCCACCCCGGGCGTCGGCCTGATCTCCCCGCCGCCGCACCACGACATCTACTCGATCGAGGACCTCGCGCAGCTGGTCCACGACCTGAAGATGGTCAACCCGGCCTCCCGGGTGCACGTCAAGCTGGTCTCCGAGATCGGCGTCGGCACGGTGGCGGCGGGCGTCGCCAAGCTCAAGGCCGACGTCATCCTGATCTCCGGCCACGACGGCGGCACCGGCGCGTCCCCGCTGAACTCGCTCAAGCACGCCGGCACCCCGTGGGAGCTGGGCCTGGCCGAGGCGCAGCAGACGCTGCTGCTCAACAAGCTCCGGGACCGGGTCACCGTGCAGGTCGACGGCCAGCTCAAGACCGGCCGGGACGTGGTCATCGCGGCCCTGCTCGGTGCCGAGGAGTTCGGCTTCGCCACCGCGCCGCTGATCGTCTCGGGCTGCGTGATGATGCGCGTCTGTCACCTGGACACCTGCCCGGTCGGTATCGCCACCCAGAACCCGGTGCTGCGCGAGCGCTTCACCGGCCGCCCGGAGTTCGTGGAGAACTTCTTCCTCTTCCTCGCCGAGGAGGTCCGCGAGCTCCTCGCCGAGCTGGGCTTCCGCACCATCGAGGAGGCGATCGGCCACGCCGAGATCCTCGACGTGGCGGCGGCGGTGGACCACTGGAAGGCCAAGGGCCTCGACCTTGCCCCGGTGCTCTACGTCCCCGAGCTGCCCGAGGGCGCGTCCCGGCGCGGCGTGGTGGCGCAGGACCACGGCCTGCACCTGGCGCTCGACAACGAGCTGATCGCGCTTGCTCAGCCGGCCCTGACCGAGGGCGTCCCGGTCCGCGGCGAGCTGCGCACCCGCAACGACCAGCGCAGCGTCGGCGCGATGCTGGGCGGCGAGGTGAGCCGGCGGTACGGCGGCAACGGCCTGCCCGACGACACCATCTCCTTCACCCTGCGGGGTACGGGTGGCCAGTCGTTCGGCGCGTTCCTGCCGCGCGGTGTGACCCTGCGGCTGATCGGCGACACCAACGACTACGTCGCGAAGGGCCTCTCCGGCGGGCGGGTGATCGTCCGCCCGGCCGAGGACGCGCCGTTCGTCGCCGAGGAGAACATCATCGCCGGCAACACCATCCTGTACGGCGCGACCGGCGGCGAGGTCTTCCTGCGTGGCCGGGCCGGCGAGCGGTTCGCGGTCCGCAACTCGGGCGGCGCGGCCGTCGTCGAGGGCGTCGGTGACCACGGCTGCGAGTACATGACCGGTGGCACCGTGGTGGTGCTCGGCCCGACCGGGCGCAACTTCGCGGCCGGCATGAGCGGCGGCAAGGCGTTCCTGCTCGACCTGGACACCTCGCTGGTCAACCCGGAGCTGGTCGACCTCGCGCCGCTCACCGAAGAGGAGCGCGAGCAGCTGCGCACCCTGGTGGAGAAGCACCACGCCGAGACCGACTCGGCGGTGGCCGGCCGCCTGCTGAAGGACTGGCCGCACGCGGTGGAGCAGTTCACCGCCGTGGTACCGCGCGACTACAAGCGCGTGATGGAGCTGATCAGGACCGCCGAAGCCGCCGGTCGCAATGTCGACGAGGCGGTCATGGGGGTTACCAGTGCCTGACCCGAACGGTTTCCTTCGCTACGAGCGGCAGCTGCCGAAGCGGCGTCCGGTCCCGGTGCGGATCATGGACTGGAAAGAGGTCTACCCGCCCGCGGGCGAGGAGCTGATCCGCGACCAGGCCACCCGCTGCATGGACTGCGGCATCCCGTTCTGCCACGACGGCTGCCCGCTCGGCAACCGGATCCCGGACTGGAACGACCTGGTCCGGACCGGTGCGTGGTCGGCGGCCGCCGAGGCGCTGCACGCGACGAACAACTTCCCGGAGTTCACCGGGCGGCTCTGCCCGGCGCCGTGCGAGGCGGCCTGCGTGCTCGGCATCGGCGACGACCCGGTGACCATCAAGCAGGTCGAGGTGGAGATCGCCAACCACGCCTTCGACCTGGGCTTCGTTCGTCCGCAACCGGCCCCGGCGTCGTCCGGGAAGTCGGTCGCGGTGGTCGGTTCCGGTCCGGCCGGCCTGGCGGCCGCACAGCAGCTGGCGCGGGCCGGGCACGCGGTCACCGTCTACGAGCGCGACGATCGGATCGGTGGCCTTCTCCGGTACGGCATCCCCGACTTCAAGATCGAGAAGCACGTCATCGACGCCCGCCTCGAGCAGATGGCCGCCGAGGGCGTGGTCTTCCAGACCGGCGTGAACGTGGGCGCCGACATCACCGCCGACGACCTGCGCGAGCGGTACGACGCGGTGCTGCTCGCGGCCGGCGCGCTGGCCGGCCGGGACACCCCGGAGACCCCGGGCCGGGAGCTCAACGGCGTGCACCTGGCCATGGAGCACCTGGTCCCGGCGAACCGGATCGTCGCCGGCCTGCAGGAGAGCACGCCGATCGACGCCAAGGGCAAGCACGTCATCATCATCGGCGGCGGTGACACCGGTGCCGACTGCCTCGGTGTCGCGCACCGCCAGGGCGCCGCCTCGGTGACCCAGCTGGACCAGTACCCGCTCCCCCCGGACATCCGGGCCGGGCTCAAGGACCCGTGGCCGACCTGGCCGATGATCCTGCGCAACTACGCGGCCCACGAGGAGGGCGGCGACCGCGTCTTCGGCGTGGCCGTGCAGGAGTTCGTCGGCGACGGCGATGGGAACCTGGTCTCCATCCGGCTCGCCGAGGTCCAGGTGCAGCGGGTCGACGGCGTCCGGACGGTCACCGCGGTGCCCGGCTCCGAGCGGGAGATCCCGGCCGACCTGGTCCTGCTCGCGATCGGCTTCGAGGGCACCGAGGACCAGCCGCTGCTCGCCCAGTTCGGCATCGCCCGCAACGAGCGCAACGTGCTGGACGCGGACGCGACCTGGCAGACCGGTGCCGAGGGCGTCTTCGTCGCCGGCGACATGCACAAGGGCGCGTCCCTGGTGGTCTGGGCGATCGCCGAGGGCCGGGCCGCGGCCTCCGCGATCCACGACTACCTGGGCGCGGCGGGCGAGCTCCCGGCGCCGGTCCGTTCGGACCAGATGCCTCTTTCGGTGTAATTCCACGGAATCGGCCGACAGGCCCGTCACCCGTCCGGGTGGCGGGCCTGTGTCGTGCACCGAGCGTGACTCTTGGTGGCCTTTTCACAGGTAGCAGGGCTCGGTGACCGTACGATGAAGGGGCCGGAAGGCGACCGATAAGCTGGCCTCGCGGTCGCTGAAGCCCGCGGACGACGCAGCGCACCCGTTCTTTCCGGGTTGATCTCGCCGTCGACACCCGCAGTTCATGCCGATGACCGGGGTCGGCCGCCGGGCCGCCCCAGGAGAAGGACTAGCCTGATGGCCGTGACACGCCGCGTAAAGATCGTCTGCACGATGGGCCCCGCCACCAAGTCACCTGAGCGGATGCTCGGTCTTGTTGAGGCGGGCATGGACGTGGCCCGGATGAACTTCAGCCACGACACCCGGGAGAACCACAAGGAGATGTACGAGCTGGTCCGCTCCGCCGCGGAGCAGACCGGCCGTGCCGTCGCCATCCTCGCCGACCTGCAGGGTCCGAAGATCCGCCTCGGGAAGTTCGCCGACGGCCCGCACCGCTGGGAGACCGGTGACCGCGTGGTCATCACCAGCGACGAGATCCTCGGCACCAAGGACCGGGTCTCCTGCACGTACACGAAGCTGCCGCTGGAGGTCAAGGCCGGTGACCGGCTCCTGATCGACGACGGCAAGGTCGCGGTCGAGGTGACCGGCGTCGTGGACAGCAAGGACATCCAGTGCCTGGTCACCGAGGGTGGCCCGGTCAGCAACAACAAGGGTGTCTCGCTGCCGAACGTCGCGGTCAGCGTGCCCGCGATGAGCGAGAAGGACGAGCTGGACCTGCGGTTCGCGCTCAACCTCGGCGTCGACCTGGTCGCGCTCTCGTTCGTCCGCTCGCCGGAGGACATCAAGCTCGTCCACCAGGTGATGGACGAGGAGGGCCGCCGCGTCCCGGTCATCGCCAAGGTGGAGAAGCCGGAGGCGGTCGAGCACCTCGAGGCGATCGTGCTGGCCTTCGACGGCGTCATGGTCGCCCGCGGTGACCTCGGCGTCGAGCTCCCGCTGGACCAGGTCCCGCTGGTGCAGAAGCGCGCCGTGCAGCTCTGCCGGGAGAACGCGAAGCCGGTCATCGTCGCGACCCAGATGCTCGACTCCATGATCGAGAACTCGCGCCCGACCCGCGCCGAGGCCTCCGACGTCGCGAACGCGGTGCTCGACGGCACCGACGCGGTGATGCTCTCCGGCGAGACCTCGGTCGGTAAGTACCCGGTGCTCACCGTCAGCACGATGGCCAAGATCGTCTCCACCACCGAGGCCGGTCAGCTCGGCGTGCCGCGCATGCAGCACGACCCGCGGACCCACGGTGGCGCGCTGACCGTCGCCGCCTCGCAGATCGCCCGCAACATCGGTGCCAAGGCGCTGGTCGCCTTCTCGCAGACCGGTGACACCGTGCGCCGTCTCGCCCGGCTGCACTGCGACCTGCCGCTCTACGCGTTCACCCCGGTCGACGCGGTGCGCAACACGATGGCGGTCAGCTGGGGCGTCGAGACGTTCCTGACCGATTTCGTCGAGCACACCGACGACATGTTCCGCCAGGTGGACGCCAAGATGCTCGGCCTCGGCCTGGCCAAGCCCGGCGACTACGTGGTGGTCGTGGCCGGCTCCCCGCCGAACGCGCCCGGCTCCACCAACACCCTGCGCGTCCACCAGCTCGGCTCCCTCGTGGACCCGTCCTCGGTATGACGGTTCCGCTACAGGGGCAGGCCGCCGTCGACCAGCTCCTCGACGTCCTCGACCTGGCGCAGGTCGACGAGGCCACCTTTGTCGGCGAGAGCCCGCAGACCGGTGCCCAGCGTGTGTTCGGCGGCCAGGTCGCCGGGCAGGCGCTGGTCGCCGCGGGCCGGACGGTCGATCCGGCCCGCCAGGTCCACTCCCTGCACGGCTATTTCGTCAGGGCGGGCGATCCGACCGAGCCGATCACCTTCTCGGTGGAGACGATCAGAGACGGAAGATCTTTCTCGGTACGCCGATCGACCGCCAAGCAGCACGGCAAGACGATCTTCTTCATGTCCGCCTCCTTCCAGGTGCTCGAGGAGGGTCTGGACCACCATGGGCCGGCGCCCACCGGGGTGCCCGGCCCGGAGGAGGTGCCGACCATGCGGGACTGGGTGGCGAAGTACCCGAGCCGCCGGAGCGTGCTCAACGCCAGCCCGCAGGCGGTCGACGTGCGCTATGTCGGTCAGCCGGGCTGGGTGCCGCCCGGCGACCGGGACGCCGAGGCGAAGCAGCGCGTCTGGATGCGGGTGGACGGCAAGCTGCCGGACGATCCGCTGATCCACGCGTGCGCGCTGACCTACGCGTCGGACCTGTCCCTGCTCGACTCGGTGCTGTCGTACCACGGCGAGGTCTGGGGACCGGGCGGGGTGATCGGGGCGAGCCTGGACCACGCGCTCTGGTTCCACCGCACGTTCCGGGCCGACGAGTGGTTCCTGTACGACAGCGCCAGCCCGTCGGCGAGCCGTGCCCGGGGCCTGGCGAACGGGCGGATGTTCACCCGCGACGGCCGGCACATCGCCAGCGCCGTCCAGGAGGGCCTGCTCCGCCGCGTCGGCGCCTGAGCACCCTGCCGCTCCGCAGCCTGCCGCCCGCCCCGCGGGCCGCCCCGCCCCGCTGCGTGGTGCCGCTCCCCGTGTCGCCTGTCTGCCGCAGCCTCCCCGCCGTGTGCCGCTCCCCGCGCCGCCCTGCCTGCCGCGTGCCGCTCATCGCGCCGCCTGCCTGTCGGCCCGCACTCGCGCTGGCTTGCCGTTTGTGGCTTTCGCGAGGCCGGAATCTCGTTTCCGGCCTCGCGAGGAGCCCCGTCGGCGGCGGATCTCCGGCCTGGCGACCGGCCGGTCGTTCGTGATCTGCCACCGGCGGGGCCGGGGACAAGCTCTTACCGCCCCTGTCTCTCCTCGTCCACCACGCCTGCCAGCGTGTCCGGGACAGGCGAGATTTCGGATTTGTCGGTCGAGAGCGCGCCGACCGAAGGAGTGCCGGCCGGGTGCCGTGCCCCCTCGATGCCGGCGACGCTCAGCGCCGCGGGTGCGCTCAGCGCCGAGGGGACGCCGGCCGGTGCCCGCGGCCCCTCGATGCCGGCCTCGCTCAGCATCGAGTCCAGCTCCGCCGTGGTGCGGACCACCCGCTCGTGGAAGCTCTCCATCCCGGTATCCGATGGCCCGGTGCCCGATGGCCCGGTATCCGATGGCCCGGTGCCGAGTGGCCCGGTGCCCAGTGGCACGGTGCCCAACGGTGTCTCCCGGGCCCGGTGCCGCGCCCGGGTCGCCGGGGCCTTCTCGTAATCGGTCATCCCGGCCGAGTATCCGGTCAGCCCCGCGGCCCGCTCCGGCGGCAGCTCCAGGACGTCCTTCGCCTTGACCGGCATCTCGCGCAGACGCAGCGCGGTCACCAGATCCGCTACGCCCCGCATCACCCCGAGGGCACCCAAGGTCACTGTCAGTGATCGGGCGGTCTGCTGGATCGGCGACGCCGCGAAGAAGCCGAGTCCGGCCTCCGCCACGCCGATCCACATGATCAGGCTCCACACCCGGTCCGAGCCGCGGGTCAGAATCCCGACAGCGACGTCGACCGCGCCGCGGACCAGGAGGTACCAGCCGATCAGCGAGGCGGGTGTGGTCCAGGTGGAGTAGCCGTCGGCGAGCAGGGCCAGGCCGGTGAGCGTGAAGAGCCCGGCCAGCCCGGCGTTGAGCCACCAGGTCCGCAGCCCGGCGAGCGCCCGCAGACCCTCGCAGACGGCGCCGAACAGGACGATCGGGGCGGCCACGGTGGCCAGGCTCGACGGTTCCAGCCGCAGGACGCTCCAGCCGATCACCAGCCAGGCCGCCGCCGCGAACATCAGGAACGCCCACATGCTGCCGCGTGCGACGGTCAGTGGCGACGAACCGGACCACAACATGGGGCCTCCCGCTGGTGCTGTCCTTGCCATGACAGCACCACGGGCAGTCCCCGACGGGCGGTTCGCGTATTTCGGTGTCCCCGGTGGGATTCGAACCCACACTGAATGGATTTTGAGTCCATCGACTCTGCCGGTTGGTCTACGGGGACAGTACTGCAGGCCGCACCGATGGTTGCGGTGATGCCGAGTCAGCGAGGGACAGCCTACCTACTACGCTGAAGAGGGCGACACCCAGATACCGGGGTGTCGCGAGGGCAAAGGGTGGGGAGAAGAGGTTCCGTGGCCGACACGCAGGCTGGTGCCGAGCGCAAGCGGGTGCTGATCGCCGAGGACGAGGCCCTGATCCGGCTGGATCTCGCCGAGATGCTCGTCGAGGAGGGCTACGACGTCGTCGGCGAGGCGGGCGACGGGGAGACCGCCGTACGCCTGGCCGAGGAGCTGAAGCCGGACCTGGTGATCCTGGACATCAAGATGCCGATCATGGATGGCCTGGCGGCCGCCGAGCGGATCGCCGGCGGGCGGATCGCGCCTGTCGTCATTCTGACCGCTTTCAGCCAGCGCGACCTCGTCGAGCGGGCCCGCGCGGCCGGCGCGATGGCGTACCTGGTGAAGCCGTTCCAGAAGTCCGACCTGGTGCCGGCGGTCGAGATCGCGCTGTCCCGTTACTCGGAGATCTCCGCGCTGGAGTCCGAGGTCGCGGGGCTCACCGAGCGGCTGGAGACCCGCAAGTCGGTGGAGCGCGCCAAGGGCGAGCTGATGACGAAGTACTCGATGACCGAGCCCCAGGCGTTCAAGTGGATCCAGCGTACGGCGATGGACCACCGGATGACGATGCGCGAGGTCGCCGACCGCATCCTCAAGGAGTCGGAGGACGAGAGCCCCTCGGCCGAGTGATCCACCGTTCCCGGATTGGCTCTTGATCAGAGATTGAGCCTCAGTAACGGCTTTGTTACGGGTCGCTGCACGATCGCTCCGCGCAGCTATGATCCCCGCCAGTCTTCGCGACACGTCTGGCGGGGATTTCTGCTGCTAAACACGAGGAGCATCGTTGCGTAGAGCCGTGATCATCTTCACGGCCGTTCTCGGATTTGTGTTGACATCCCTGGGCTTAGGCGCCACAAGCGCTCTGGCCGAGGGTGAGACGTTGCAGGGCACTTTGAGCAACGCCGGCCAGCCAGTGGCGGGCGTTGTCATCAAGGTCGCCGACGAGAGCGGCACTCCGGTCGACCAGGCGACCTCCGGGGCGGACGGCAAATGGTCCGTAGCGGTCAAGGGTCCCGGGACCTACAAGGTCGACCTGGATACGACGACGCTTCCGCAGGGGGTCGTGGTCACGACCGGCCGGTCCAGTCTGACCCTGGCGGTGTTCGAGGGCGCGGCACGCAACGTGCTGTTCCCGCTCGGCGCCGCCGCCGGTACGGGCGAGGCCGAGAAACCGGCCGAGGGGACGTCCACTACGGACCGGGTCATCGATCTGGTCTACACCGGAATCCACTTCGGGCTCATCATCGCGCTGGCCGCCCTCGGCCTGTCGCTGATCTTCGGCACCATGGGGCTGACCAACTTCGCCCACGGTGAGCTGATCACGTTCGGGGCGCTCGGCTGCTTCCTGTTCAACGTGACGCTCGGCCTGCCGCTGGTCGTCTCGGCGATCCTGTCGGTGATCCTCGGCGGCGCGTTCGGGTGGTTCCAGGACCGGGTGTTCTGGGGCTGGCTGCGTAACCGCCGGACCGGCCTGATCGGCATGATGATCATCTCGATCGGTGCCGCGCTGGTCCTCCGCTACGTCTTCCTCTTCACCTTCCGTGGTGACACCAAGCAGTACGCGGAGTACGTGGCCCAGCCCGGCATGGACCTCGGGTTCATCCAGGTGGCCCCGAAGAACCTGGTGATGGACGGGATCGCGATCGTCGTCCTGATCCTGGTCTCGCTGGCGCTGACCATGACCCGGCTCGGCAAGGCCACCCGCGCGGTCGCGACCAACCCGTCGCTCGCCGCCGCCTCCGGCATCAGCGTCGACGCGATCATCCGGCTGGTCTGGACGATCGGCGGGGCGCTCGCCGCGCTCTCCGGTGTCATGCTGGGTCTGTTCCAGGGCGTGAACTACCAGATGGGCTTCCAGATCCTGCTGCTGGTCTTCGCCGCGGTCACCCTGGGCGGCCTCGGCACGGCGTTCGGCGCGCTGGTCGGCAGCCTGGTGGTCGGCCTGGCCACCCAGCTCTCCACGCTCTGGATCCCGACCGAGCTCAAGAACGTCGGCGCCCTGGTGGTGCTGATCGTGATCATCCTGTTCCGGCCGCAGGGCATCCTGGGCCGCCGCGAGCGGATCGGCTGAGGGGGGCCCGATGAACTGGGACATCATCTTCGGCGTCTCGATCGAGGCGCTGTTCAACACCACGATGATCGCGTACGCACTCGCCGCGATCGGCCTCAACGTCCATTTCGGCTACACCGGCCTGCTGAACTTCGGCCAGTCGGCGTTCCTCGGCGTGGCGGCGTACGGCCTGGCGATGACGGTGGCCACCTTCGGCCTCTCCTTCTGGCTCGGCATCGGGGTCGGCCTGGTCGGCGCGGTGATCCTCGCGCTGCTGCTGGGCATCCCGACACTGCGCCTGCGGGCCGACTACCTCGCCATCGTCACGATCGCGGCGGCGGAGATCGTCCGGTTGCTCTTCCGGTCGGTCTCGCTCAGCGAGTGGACCGGTGGTTCGGACGGCCTCCAGGCGTTCTCCGACGACTTCTACGCGCTGAACCCGTACACCGGGCCGATGAACCTCGGCATCGTGAGCTTCGACAACCGCGAGCTCTGGGTGATGACCGTCGGCTGGGCGCTCATCGCGATCTCGCTGCTGATCGTCTTCCTGGCGATGCGCAGCCCGTGGGGCCGGGTCATCAAGGCCATCCGGGAGGACGAGGACGCGGTCCGCAGCCTCGGCAAGAACGTGGTGTCGTACAAGATGCAGTCGCTGATCCTCGGCGGTGTGCTGGGCTCGCTGGGCGGCTTCGTCTTCGCCCTGAGCCGCGCGGCGGTGCAGCCGGACACCTACGGCACCGAGTTCACGTTCTACATGTACACGATCGTGATCCTGGGCGGCGCGGCCCGGGTCTTCGGCCCGGTCGTCGGGTCGATGATCTTCTGGTTCCTGCTGGCGTTCATCAACGCGCTGCTGCCGTCCCTGATCAGCCAGGGCTACATCCCGACCTGGCTGATGGACGCGAACCAGGCCGGCGCGGTCGGCTACATCCTGGTCGGCCTCGGCCTGGTGCTCCTGCTGATCTTCCGTCCGCAGGGCATCTTCGGTGACAAGAAGGAGGTCATGCTCGATGGCCGATGACACCACCGCCGCGCCTCCCGGTGCCGCTGCCGCTGCTGTTCCGCCCGGTGTCGCCAAGGCGCGCGAGGCCCTCAAGGACGTGCCGCACGAGCCCGGCGCCAAGAAGCAGGACCCGATCCTGGTTGCCGACGGCGTGGTCCGCCGCTTCGGTGGGCTCACCGCCGTCGACGTCGACCACGTCGAGATCCAGCGGGGCGCGATCACCGCGCTGATCGGCCCGAACGGCGCCGGCAAGACCACCTTCTTCAACCTGCTGACCGGCTTCGACCGGCCCGACGAGGGCAAGTGGGAGTTCGACGGCAAGCCGCTCGCCGGCGTACCGGCCCACAAGGTCGCGCGCCAGGGCATGGTCCGCACGTTCCAGCTCACCAAGGCGCTCTCCCGGCTCTCGGTGATCGACAACATGCGGCTGGGCGGCACCGGCCAGCGCGGCGAGAAGTTCTGGCAGTCGCTGATCCCCGCCCTCTGGTCCGGCCAGGAGAAGGAGATCACCGAGCGGGCCGACGACCTGCTCGCCCGGTTCAAGCTGGACGCCAAGCGTGAGGACTTCGCCGGCAGCCTCTCCGGCGGCCAGCGCAAGCTGCTGGAGATGGCCCGGGCGCTGATGGTCCAGCCCGACATGGTCATGCTGGACGAGCCGATGGCGGGCGTGAACCCGGCGCTGACCCAGTCGCTGCTGGGCCACGTCAAGAGCCTGCGCGAGGACGGGATGACCGTCCTCTTCGTCGAGCACGACATGGACATGGTCCGCGACATCAGCGACTGGGTGATCGTGATGGGCCAGGGCAAGGTGATCGCCGAGGGCACCCCGGACACGGTGATGGCCGACCCGCGGGTGATCGACGCGTACCTGGGCGCCCACCACGACGGCACCGAGCACGACGCCACCGCGGTCGCCGACGAGGTCACGCCGGATTCGGATTCGCAGCAGTCGGATTCGCCGACGTCGCCGAAGTCGGATTCGCGGGATTCGGAATCGCAGGAGGAGGTGGCCGACGATGAGTGAGGCCGAGTCGAGCAACGTGGTCGAGGGGCGCGACGAGCACCTCACGGCCGCCGAGGGCGCACTGGTCCGGGTGGACGACGTGCTCGCCGGCTACCTGCCCGGCGTCAACATCCTCAACGGCTGCGACCTGTACGCCAAGGAGGGCGAGCTGGTCGGCATCATCGGCCCCAACGGCGCCGGTAAGTCGACCCTGCTCAAGGCCCTCTTCGGCCTGGTCAACATCCGCTCCGGCGAGGTGACCCTGCGCGGCGAGAAGATCACCAACCTGAAGGCGAACAAGCTGGTCGCCAAGGGGATCGGCTTCGTACCGCAGACCAACAACGTCTTCGGCACGCTCACCATCGAGGAGAACCTCGAGATGGGCGTCTTCCTCGCGCCGAAGCGCTTCAAGGAGCGCTTCGACTTCGTGGCGGAGCTCTTCCCGGCCCTGGGCCAGCGCCGCAAGCAGCGCGCCGGTTCGCTCTCCGGCGGCGAGCGGCAGATGGTGGCGATGGGCCGGGCGCTGATGATGGAGCCGAGCGTCCTGCTCCTCGACGAGCCGTCCGCGGGCCTCTCGCCGGCCATGCAGGACGAGGTCTTCTTCCGGACGAAGCAGATCAACCAGACCGGCGTCACGGTCATCATGGTCGAGCAGAACGCCCGCCGCTGCCTGCAGATCTGCGACCGCGGCTACGTCCTCGACCAGGGCCGCAACGCGTACACGGCGTCCGGCCGCGACCTGATGCACGACCCGAAGGTGATCGAGCTCTACCTGGGCACCCTGGCCCGCGCCTGACCCGATCAGGAACGGCCACGGTGTCCCGCCTACCAGGTGATCGATAACGGCCACCGTGTCTGCACCTGATCATTGAGGCGGCTCTACCGTCGAGGCCCTGGACTTCGGTCCGGGGCCTCGAATCTTTTACGGTACGGGTCTCCGGCCGTCCGCCACGCTCAAAAGGCGGCCTCCCGTCCGGCGCGCGACCCCCTGCCCACTCACCCCATTGCCGCACCCCCGACCACGGCCGGGGCGGTGGGTGCTCACGGTCGTGATCGGCGGGACGGTAGGAGCTCACGATCGGGGCTGGCGGGGCGGTGGGTGCTCACGGTCGTGGTCGGTGGGGCGGTGCGGGCTCGCGATCATGGGCAGGCGAGGGCGGCGGGGATCCACATTCGCGTCGTGAGCGCGGCGACAGCCCCCGGGAGGGCGGTGGAGGCACCCGAAGCCTGATCGTGTGCTGCTGTCGCCCCGGGGACGGTGCCGGGGGCGTGGGGCTCGGCTCGGGGTGGTGCGGGTGGTGGGCGTACCGGGAAAGGGCGAAGGCCCGACCGGGTGGTCGGGCCTTCACTGAAAAGGGGGTGCCGGAGGCTGGTGGGGTCAGCCGTCGATCTTGCCGGACTGGTAGCCGACGTTGGTGTACTTGTTGTCGGCGCCGTACTGGTAGATGCCGATGGTGGCCTCGGAGGGGTCACCGGCGTCGTTCCACTCGACCGGGCCGCTCTTGCCGTCGTAGTCGATGTCCTTGCCGGCGTTGAGCAGGTCGGCGCAGGCCTTGAACTCGGTGCACTTCTCGCCGCCCTTGCTGACCGCGGCGAGCTGCTTGACGTAGTCGCCGGGGGCGTCGCTCTTGGCGGCGATGGCGGCCAGGGCGGTGAGGACCGTGGCGTCGTAGGACTCGGCCGCGTAGGTGAAGTCCTTCAGGGACGGGTCGACCGTCTTCAGCGCGGTCTGGAAGGCGTCGTCGGCCTTCGCGCCCGGCGTGGTGCCCTTGGCGGTCTCGAAGGTGCCCTTCGGGAACTCGTCACCGTAGTTGGAGAGGTTGCCGTCCACGAAGTACCACTTCTTGGTCTTCGCGGTGAGGCCGACCTCGACCAGCTTGGGGACGATCTTCTTGGTCTCGTCGAAGCCGATCATGACGATCGCGGACGGGTTGGCCGCCTTGATCTTGCCGACCTCGGCGGAGAAGTCGGCCGCCTTCGGGTCGTAGACCTCCTGGGCGACGACCTGGCCGCCGCCGGACTCGACCGCGGACTTGACGCTGGCCGCGAGGCCGGTGCCGTACGCGTCCTGCATGACCAGCAGGCCGACGGTCGCGTTGCCGTCGGCGACGATCAGGTCACCGAGGACGCGGCCCTGCAGCTTGTCCGGCGGGGCGGTCCGGAAGTACAGACCCTTGTCGTTGTAGGTGGTGAACTGGTCCGAGGTGTTGGCCGGCGAGATCTGCACGACGCCCGCGCCGGTGATCTTGTCGATCACGGAGAGCGAGACGGAGGAGGACGCGGCGCCGATGACGACGTCGGCCTTCTCGGCGAGCAGCTTGTTCACGGACTGGCTGGCGATGTCGGTGGAGGTGTCACCGGAGTCGGTGTCGGTCTCCACGACGTCCTTGCCCAGGACGCCGCCGGCCGCGTTGATGTCCTTGACGGCGAGCTTCACGCCGGCGAACTCCGGCGGGCCGAGGAAGGCGAGCGAACCGGTCTGCGGCAGCAGCGTGCCGATCGTCAGCACGCCGTCGCCGACGGCGGAGGTGGCGGCCGAGGACGAACCCGCCTCCGGCTCGTCACTGCTGTTCGAGCATGCGGCCAGAGCAAGGCTAGCGGCACCCAGCACGGCGACACCGCGCCATGCGAAGTTGCGGCGGATCATCAGTTCTCCTTTGTCCAGCGCAATGGGAACGGGGTGACGTCCCACTGCCGTCTGATGGAGGCAACTTAATGAGCCGGACGGCCCGGCGATAGGTTCGGAGCTCGGCTGCAACAGGACAGTTGCGTAGTCGTAACCTCACCCATCGGTCTGACTGTTCGCGGGTGTCCCGCCATCGGGTGACCGGCCGGTGCCAGGGGGATTGTCAGACCCGCCGACTAGACGAGTGATGACTGGGGTCACCTGCGTGGACGTGGGTGGTTGCTGAGTGAACAGATGAGGGTCTCCAAGATCGACGTTGCTGAGCAACGATGACCGGGAGGCCATGTGCACGTCGATTTGGAGACCCTCGCGACCGCACTCTACGTGAAGATCGACG